>JBFGLX010000121.1:0-9388 GCA_041575955.1 Thermoanaerobaculia bacterium | reverse complement strand
CGGGCGCACTGTCGATCGTCAGCCGGACCTCGCGCGGTGCGGCCGGGCCGCCGATCCGGAGAACGGCCGAGCTACCGGCCAGCGGCCGCAGGCGGTCCTGGAGCTGGCGCAGGGTCGAGACCGCCTGCCCGTCGACCGCCACGACCCGATCGCCCGGTGTCAGGCCGGCGGCCGCGGCCGCGCCGCCGGTGATGACGGCGCTCACCGTCAGGCCGTCCGACTCGATGAAGCGCGCTCCGAGGCGCAGATGGGCGGGCGCCGGCGGGGTGTCGAAGGCGACCATGAGCCGCTCGAGCTCCTCGTCGCCGCCCTGGATCGACACGGTGCGGACGCCGGGCGCGGCGGGCCAGGGCGCCGGGCTCCACAGCCAGAGATCGGCGCTGGTGGCATACAGGTCGTCGCCGAGCACGGCGAGCAGATAGAGCGAGGCGCCGAAGCGCCGGTCGAAGCTCTGCTGAATCGCCGACCAGTCGGGGGCGGCGCGCCGGTTGGCGAGAGCGGCGATGCGGCGCAGCTCGGGGGCGCTCAGCCCGGCGCCGTCGAGCACCGCCGGAGCGTCTATCGACTGATCGCTCCACAGCCAGTCCGTGAGCAGGTCGAGACGAGCCGCCAGGCGGTCGGCGAGACGGGTGGCCGCCAGGCGATCACTGCCCAGGACGCCGAGAAACGCGATCGTCGGCCGCAGCCGGACGGCGACCTCGACGATCTCCTGGTCGCCCAGCGCGACGCGCTCACGGAAGCCGCCGACCCCGGGCTGGCGCACCTCGACCAGGTAGTCGCCGGGGGCGAGCGCGAACGACGCCGGGTCGCTTCCCTCGCCGGCGCTGCGGGCGGCGACGCCGTCGAAGGTGACGCTCGCGCCGGCCGGCAGGTTGGTCAGGTGGATCTCGCCCTGCATGCGGTCGAGCGCCACCGGCGGCATCCGGTAGTCGTCGATGACGTGGGCCTCGAACGCGAAGCGGTAGGGACGGTGCTCGGCGAGCCGCAGCTCGATGACGTGGGTCCCCGGCGACAGCCCGTCGATGGCGAGATCCTCCTCGGCGCCGGCCCCCTCGAGTGGCGTGCGCTCGGCGACATCCGCGGGCTCTCCGTCCACCAGCACGGTGGCGCCGGCGGGCTGGACGCGCACGCGCGCCACGGTGCTCAGCCGCTCCAGCGTCTGCTCGACGGTCGTGGTCCGTCCGGCCCGGATCTCGACTTCTTCCTCGAGGCCGGCGTAGCCCGGTCGGGCGATGGCCAGCCGCCGGCTTCCGGCCAGGACGGCGGCGGGTTGGCCGAGCGCCGCGATCGGCCGCCCGTCCAGGGTCAAGGTGGCGTCCATCGGCTCGACCACGACGAGCAGCTCGCCGACCATCTCGCGGCGCAGCCGCTCTGCCAGCTGCACCAGCTTGGGCGACACCAGGTCGGGGTCGAGGCGCCATCCGGGCTGCAGCTGGAGGATCCGCTCGAGATCCTCCCCGGCCTTGTCGCTGTCGCCCAGGTTGAAGTGGGCCTCGGCCCGGTGCGAGCGGCTCGCGATCAGCATCTCCAGCAGGTCGGCAGGCAGCGGCTCGCGCGCGTGATCGGTCTCGAGACGCGTGATCAGCCGATCGAACAGCGCCACCGAGTCGGGCTGCTGCGCCGACCCGAAGAGCTGCTCGGCGGCCTCGAAGATCGTCCTGAGGTCCCGGGTGGCGGCCGAGAACGGGTCGAGCGTCCCCTGCTCGGTGATCGACTCGGTCTCGATGTCGTCCTGTGCCGCGGCGGGCGCCAGGGCGCTGCCGGCGAGCGCGGCCAGGGCGGCGGCGGCCACCAGCCCCGCCAGTGGCCGCCGGTCGTGGAAGTCGAATGCGAATCTCACGAGCTTCTCCCCCGCTCTACTCGATGACGATCAGGCCGGTGCGCGCGTCGGCGATGAAGAGGCGGCCGTCGCCGCTGGCGGCCAGGTCCTCGGCCCGGCGGAGCTCGATGGCGCCGGGCAGCAGCGGCCCGGCGGTGCCGATCTCGACGCCGGCGGGATCGTAGGAGTGGACCCGGCCCTCGCCGGCATCGAGCACGTGGATGTAGCCGAACGGGTCGACCGCGAGCGCCGCCGCCTGTCGCCAGGCGCCTCGCACCACGGTCTCCGGCCGGCCGTCGCCGGGGCCCACGCGCACGACCCTGCGGCCCTTCTTCTCCAGGACGAGCAGCCGGTCGAGTCCGTCGGTGGCGAGGTCGACCGGGTCGCCGTCGCCGCCGAGCAGCGGCCGCCCGTCGGCCCCCTCGGCCGGGTAGGAGAGAACGCCGTCCGACCGCGACCCGAGGACGATCCAATCGCCGAACGCTCCCCGCTCGATCGCTCGGATGCCGTCGAGATCCCGGTCCCTGCCGGGCCGCCGGAAGCGCCGGCCGCTCGCGCCCGGCAGCAGCACGGCGTCGTCGGCCGCGATGTAGGCGGCGCCATCGCGGCCCCACGAGGGTCGCTCGCCGGCGCGCACCGGCCACCGACCGTCGAGCGCTCCTTCGGCGCTCGCCAGCAGGGCCGCGCCGCCGCCCCCGGAGTCCACCAGCAGGAGCCCGCCCCGGTCGTCGGCGGCGACGCCGGTGAGCCTGTCCAGCTGGGCTCCCGGGACCGGCGCCACCCGAGCGCGACTCCAGAGCTCCGCTCCGCTCGCCGGCCGCAGCAGCCGCCGGTCGAGCAGGGCCAGCCGGCGCCGGGCGCGAGCCAGGCTCTCGCTGGCGGCGCCGACGACGGCCAGCGCCTCCTGGAAGCTCTCGGCGGCCGCCTGCCACTCGCCGCCCCGAACGAGCGCCTCCCCCAGACCGATCCGCGCGTCGGCCGTCCACGGCGACAGCGGCTCCATCTCGACGACCTGGAGGAAGGAGGTCGTCGCCTCCGCGTCGCGCCCGAGCCGCAGGGCGATCTCGCCGTCGAGGACGCGCGCCGCGCTCCGGGCGTCGAGGCCCGGATAGGCGCTTGCCGGGAAGAGCAGCCAGACCTTCTCGAGCACCTTGCGCGCGCCCTCCAGGTCGTCGAGGCCCACCGGCCGCTCGGCGCGCATCCGGCCTTCGAGCACCAGCCCGCTGGCCGCTTGCGGCGCTCCCGGGTAGGCGGCCGCCAGCCGCGCCACGGCGGCCAGGGACGCGTCGCGGTCGCCCGCGGCCAGCTGCCCGCGGGCGATCCGCAGCATCGCCTCGGGCGCCTCGGGGCTTTCGGGGAACTGGCGCACGATCTGCTCGTAGTCCGCCAGGGCGCCCGTGGCGTCGCCCTCCCGGGCCCGCCGCTCCGCCGCCGCCAGCAGCGCCGCCGCCGGCGCCGCGCCGACGGTGCCCTGGCCGAGGCCCGGCCGCGGGGGCTGGAGGAGACCCAGCGCCAGAACCGCCGCCAGACCGAGCGCGCTGAGTCCGGGCCGCCTCATGGTCCTTCGGGCGGGGTGGCGAAGATCCGGTCCGTGGTAGCCGAGATCTCGCGGGTCAGGGTAAGCGATTGGCCGAGGCTCTCCCAATCGAATTCGAAGACGTGCGTGCCGAGGCTCACCGACACCTCCGCGGGCAAATAGCCGGCGTCCCGGCCGTCGATCTTCACGCGGCAGCGGCTCGGATTCGCGGCGATGGTCACCGTCGTCGCCATCGGCAGGGCGAGCTCCAGGACCTCGCCGCTCGCGACCGACAGCCGGCGGCTCTCGGAGAAGAAGACGCTCGGCGCCGAGATCTGGGCCTCGTAGGTGCCGGCGGGCAGCTCGATCCGGTCGCTGGAGTAGGTCCGGCCGGCGACCCGGACCTCGACCGGGTAGGGGGCGGCGACCGAGACGATGCCGGGCGGCACCGATGGCGTCAGCGGAAAGTGCAGGACTCCGGAGCTTCGCTGGCGATCGTCCAGGTCGGCGAGGGAGAACGTCCAGCCGGCGCCGTCGTGGCCGGCGAGTCGAAGCTGGAGCTGGTACTCGGTCTCGGGCAGGAGCTCGATCTCGGCCGGCGTCGGCCGCTCCAGGGTCTGGCCGTCGAGGACGACGGTCGCTCCCGGCGGCTCGCTGGTGATTCGCAGGGCCCGGGTGGGCGGTGCCGGGGGCGGCTCCGGCTCGGCTGCCGGCGTCGCGTCGACCACCGGCTCGGCGGCTGCCGGCGCGATCGAGCCCGCCGGCGGCACCGGCGCGGCCTCGATCTCGGCGGGCGCGCTCGCGGCGAGCCGGCGCCCGAGCTCGGGCATGCCCCCCAGCCAGTAGACGCCGGCCAGGACCAGGCCGAGCGCGATCGCGCCGCCGGCCAGCCAGCTGCCCAGCGCGCCCGGGCGCGTTCGGCCGTCGCCACCGGCGAACGGCTCGTCGGCGAGCGCCGAGAGCAGCGCTTCCGCCGAGGGGTACCGCTCCTCGGGGAGCTTGGCCATGAGGGTGGTCGCGACCCGGTCGCAGAGCTCGGGGATCTTGGGATCGGTCTCGCGTGGCGACGGCACCGGCGCCTTGACGTGCTGATAGACGATGGCCACCGGCGAGTCGCCCTGGTACGGCACCCGGCCGGTGAGCATCTGGTAGAAGACGACGCCGAGCGAATAGAGATCGGCGCGCGCGTCGAGCTTCTTGCCCTCGATCTGCTCGGGCGCCATGTACTCCGGGCTGCCGATGCTGGTCCCGGTCTTGGTCAACCGGGTGTCGGACAGCGCCTGGGCGATGCCGAAATCGGTCAGCACCGCGTGTCCCGAACGCGTCAGGATGATGTTGCCCGGCTTGACGTCGCGGTGCAGGATGTCGGCGCGGTGCGCGAAGTCGAGCGCTCGCGCGACCTGTTCGAGCACGTCGATCGCGGTCTCGACCGGCAGCGGCTTGCCCTCCTCGAGGAGCTCGTCGAGGGGCTGGCCATCGAGCAGCTGCATCGCGAAGTAGTAGGTGCCGCTCGCTTCCCCGACGTCGAAGATGGTGACGATGCCGGGGTGCTCGAGGGTGGCGATCGACCGCGCCTCACGCAGAAAGCGCTCGACGAACACCTTGTCGGCGGCGAGTTGGGGGAGCAGTACCTTGACCGCGACGATTCGATCGAGCGACGGCTGCCGAGCCTTGTAGACGCAGCCCATGCCGCCGCGGCCGATCTCCTCGAGGATCTCGTAGCTACCGAGCCGGCTGCCGATCACCGCCTGCCACCCCCGTTCACGCCGGCTCCGGGCCCTCGTAGCGGATCAGCACACAGGTGGTGTTGTCGCGGCCACCGGCGTCGTTGGCCAGATCGATCAGGCGCTTGCCGGCTTTCTCGAGGGTCTTCGCGCCGGTGATCGTCGCCAGAATCTCGAGGTCGGGCACCAGGTCGTGCAGGCCGTCCGAGCAGAGCAGGAGGCAGTCGCCCGGCCGCATGGCAAAGGTGAAGATGTCCACTTCCACCGACTCGTCGACGCCCAGGGAGCGGGTAATCGTCTCGCGAAACGGCGAATTGGCGATCTCGTCCACCGGCACGTTGTGCTGCCTCGCCTCCTCCTTCCAGGAGTGATCGATGGTGACCTGTCCGATGACGCCGTTGCGGGTCAGGTAGGCGCGGCTGTCGCCCAGGTTCGCCAGGGTGGCGCCCGAGTCGCTGGCGATCGCCGCGACCATCGTGGTGCCCATGTCGGTCAGCGAGCGATCGACCTCGGCCCGGCGGAGAATCTCCCGATTCGCCGCCTCGAACGCGGCCGTGAGCGTCGCCTCGGCCTGCGCTCGCGCGGCGCCGGCGTCGAGGCCGGCAATCAGGGCTTCGAGCGCCGAGATCGCCAGCCCGCTGGCCACCTGGCCGCCGGCGTGGCCGCCCATGCCGTCGGCGACGGCGACCACGTGCGCCGCCTGGGGCGGCTGTCCGATCCGGATGCAGACGTAGTGGTCCTCGTTGGACGGTCGCTGTCTGCCGGTGTCGGAATGACCGAATGCCGTGAACGGCAACGTGCCCCCTTTTCGGAGTGCTCAGGCGGGAATCGAAGCGCGACGAAGCACGACTCGGAAGATAGTAGCACTGCGTGCAGTAGCATTCGGCGGTCGTTCCAAGGGAGGTTCCATGCCGTCGAGAGCCCGTATTTCGCTACCCGCCCTCGCCCTGCCGGCCCTGCTGCTCACCCTCGCGACTGCCGCCGCGGCGGGCGCCGGCGAGCAACCCGACGGGCCGCGGGTGCGCCGGGCGCTCTTCGTGGTCGCCCAGGGGGTCTACAACAGCGAGCTGATGGCGCCCTACGACGTCCTCCAGCACTCGATCTTCCGCGATCCGAACGACTACATCGAGACGGCGATCGTGTCGGCCGACGGCGGTCCGGTGGTGACCTTCGAGGGGATCACCGTCGGGGCCCACCACAGCTTCGCCGACGCCCCGAAGGCCGACGTGCTGGTGATCCCGAGCACCCGCGGCTCGATGGACGCCGACCTCGAAGACCCGGCCTACATGGCCTGGGTGGGCAAGGCGGCCGCAGAGGCCGAGTGGGTGATCACGGTCTGCGACGGGGCCTTCCCGCTCGCCGCGACGGGCGCGCTCGACGGCCGGACCGCGACCACCTTCCCGGGCGATCGCGAACGGCTCAAGGAGATGTTCCCCAAGGTGCAGGTGCGGCACGACGTGCGCCTGGTCGTCGACGGCAAGTACATCACCTCGGTCGGCGGCGGCATGAGCTACGAGCCCGCCCTCTGGCTGGTCGAGCGCCTCTACGGCGCCGAGCACGTCGCCGCCACCGCCCGCGGCCTGGTCTGGCCCTGGGACCTGGAGACCGTGCCCCATCTCGTCGTCGACCGCTGAGCGGCTCGAACGGGAGTCCCTACTCGAGCATGGGGTGGAAGCTCGGCTCCGCCGCCGGCTTCACCTGCGGGTGGCGCTCGATGATCCGTACGCAGCTGTTCCAGCGCAGGATCGACTCGTCGTTGCCGGTCGGACGCTTCTCGATCGCCTGCTTGTAGCACTGCATCGCCCGGTGGTACCAGTCGTAGGCGATCTCGCCGACGCCCGGCCCGCCGTGCCGCAGGTGGTAGTTGGCGCGCCGCTCGCAGATCAGCCCCCGGTAGTAGATCGTTTTGTACTCGTCGTCCAGTCGGGGCAGGACCGCCTGGGCTTCGGCGAACGCCTGCGCGAGCCGGCGGTCGAACTGCTCGGTGAGCGACAGCAGCAGGGTGACGAGCGCCTCCTGGTGCTTGGGCTCGATCGCCAGGATGTCGAGGCAGATGCTCTCCGCCTGGATCGGTTCGTTGAGCAGCCGGTAGCGCACCGCGCGCTCCAGCGCGCTCGGGATCGCCTCTTTCGAAAGTTTCTTGAGTTCGGTCATCAGAAGCTCCAGAGCAGGTAGGCCGCGGCCAGGCTGAGCAGCGCCGCGCCACCGTAGCAGATGGTGGCGATCAGCCCGAACAGGTGGTGCAGCTGCAGGCCGTCGTAGAGGGTGAAGCGGAATCGGTGCCCCCAGTGGAACAGCGAGAGCACGATCACTCCGAGGAGCGCCGCTCGGGTCAACGGGTGGCCGACCACCGCCGTCAGGCGCTCGTGCGTCGGTCCCGGAAGCACTCCCAGGGGGATGGCGATCCAGAGCAGGATCGCGATCGCCGGCAGGGTCAGCGCCGCCACCATGCCGCCGCCGCTGAAGAGCGACCAGAAGAAGGGCTCGTTGGAGCGCCGGCCGGTCATCGGCCGACCCCCCAGACGACGATCGCCGACACGGCGATCCAGGCGAGATAGTGGGCGGCGAGGATGGCGGCGTCCGGCAGCCGCCGTTGGCCGAGACGAACGACCAGCGCCCGGGGCGCCAGGTTGAGCCAGGTCACGGTGTGGAAGAGCAGCGCGAGGCAGACGCAGACGTTGAAGGTCAGGACGAGCGGATGGCCGAGCAGCTCGGTGAACCGCCGGTAGCTCTCCTCGCCGCGCGACAGCGCCCAGATCTGGGCCATCAGGACCACCGCGGCGTAGAGCACCGCCAGGCTGGTCAGCTCGCGGAAGATGAACTTCACGTACGAGAAGCGTCGCAGCCACCAGAAGATGGGCATCCGCCGCCGGTGCCATTTCGGGTGATAGAGCTTGTAGCCCTCGTTCACCGGTTTCTCCACGGCAGCAGGATCGACTTGTACCACTCGGTCATCGCCGTCAGCTTGTAGCGCTGGATGGCGCCCGCCGGGTCGACGTCCTTGGGGCACACCACCGAGCACTCGCCGACGAAGGTGCAGGCCCAGATGCCGTGGTCCTGCGACAGGCTGTCGAGCCGCTCGGCGGCGCCCTGGTCGCGCGAGTCCATGTTGTAGCGCTGGGCCAGGGCCAGGGCCGCGGGGCCTACGAAGCCCGGCTCGATCTCGTAGATCGGGCAGGCCGAGTAGCAGAGCAGGCAGTTGATGCACATGCTGTACTGCTTGTAGGCGGCCAGCTCCTCCGGAGTCTGCAGGTACTCGCCCTCGGCGAGCGGTTTCTCCTCGGCGCGCACGATCCAGGGCGAGACGGTCCCCAGCTTGTCGAGGAAGTCGCCGAGGTCTCCGACCAGGTCGCGGATGACCGGGAAGCCGTTGAGCGGCTCGATCCGCACGGGTCCGGGCAGGAGATCGCTCAGGTAGGTGGCGCAGGTCAGGACCGGCTGGCGGTCGACCTTCATGCCGCAGCTGCCGCACACCCCCATGCGGCAGGCCCAGCGGTAGGAGAGCGAGCCGTCGAGCTGGTCCTTGATGTAGTTGAGCGCGTCGAGCACCATCCACTCGTCGCGAAGCGGCACCTCGAAGCTCTGCCAGTAGGGCTCGGCCCGCTCCTCCGGGCGGTAGCGGCGAATCTCGAGCGTGATGGTCTCCGCCATGACTATCTCCCGTAGACCCGCTCGGCGGGCGGCCAGCGGGTGATGGTCACCGGCTTGTACTCGACGCGGGGACCGCCGCCGTCGGCGCGGTAGGCCATCGAGTGGGCCAGGTAGCGCTCGTCGTCGCGCTCGGGATGGTCGGTGCGCTGGTGGGCCCCGCGCGACTCGCGCCGCTCGAGCCCGGAGTGACAGATCGCCTCCGCCAGCTCGAGCATGTTCTCGAGCTCCAGGCAGGCGACCAGCTCGGTGTTGAACGTGCGGCTCGAGTCGTCGAGCGAGATCTCGCGGAAGCGGTCGCGCAGCTCGTGGAGCTTGGCGGTCGCCGCGCGCAGCCCGGCCTCGTCCCGGTAGATCCCGGCGCCCTCCTCCATCGCCAGCTGCATCTCCTGCCTCAGGGTCGCGACCCGCTCGCGGCCGCCGCGCTTGTCGAGGAAGCTCCGGGTCAAGCGGCGCTCTTCGTCCAGCGCCTGCGCCAGGACCCCGCGGGTCGGCACCTCGTGGCCGGTGGCGAAGCGAGCCGCCGCGCGTCCGGCCCGCGCCCCGAACACCAGCAGCTCGGTGAGCGAGTTCGAGCCCAGCCGGTTGGCGCCGTTGATGCTCACGCAGGCCACCTCGCCGGCGGCCCAGAGCCCCGGCAGCTCGGTCGCGCCGTCGAGGTCGGTGTCGACGCCGCCCATG
>JBFGLX010000120.1:0-9424 GCA_041575955.1 Thermoanaerobaculia bacterium | reverse complement strand
GGGGTTGGGGGTTGGCAGGTCCCCCGTCCGGGGCTGGCTCGCGCCCCTTCTGAAACCGGATCGCGAGAGAGCCTTGCCAGGCGACAAGGCCTGGCAAGTCTCCTCTTGGGTTGGCTGGACGGGGGCGCTGCGCTTTAGGCCCCGTCTGGGGGACCTGCCAACCCCCAACCCCGGCCCTCGTATCACTCCTTCGGTCACTCGCGTACGTCGACCGTCACCCGGTGGAACGAGGCCACCCGGTTGATCTCGTCGCGCAGCGCCACCGCGATCACGTGCACGCCCGGCTCGAGGTCGACGTTGACCACCAGCGTGCGCGGCCCGGCACCGCTCTCGTCCGGATCGGCGCCGCGCAGCGGGATGATCCGCTCGCGCATCGGGGTCCGGCGGCCCCTGGCGTCCTCGGCCATCATCAGGACGCGCAGCAGCTGATTGGCGCCCGGCCTGTCGGCCAGCGTTCCGAGGCGGCCGGGCGGCAGGACGATCTCGACCGGCACCTGCCGGCTGGCGCCGGCCCCCGGCCGCGGCTCGCCGAGCACGATCGTGGTGCCGAGCGGATTGTCCTCCCAGCCGAGCACCAGGGTCGCCAGGGTGCGCTCCGCGAGGCGCTCGTCATCCGGCACCGCGCGGTAGCGCTGGCGGTAGCGGAGCGAAGCGCCCTTGGCCGCGCCGCCCGCCAGCTCGACCCGGATCGAGTGGCTCTTGCCGTCCCAACCGGTCGGCGGCGCGAAGCCGAGCGAGTAGTAGTCGTGAAAGTCCTCGGCCAGGCGCCGGAGCTCGGGCCCGGGGAAATTCGCGTTCAAGAACGCCCGGCCACCGGTCTCGTCGGCCAGGAGCGCGAGCGACTCCTGGAGGTTCGCGACCCGTAGGGTGTCGTTGCGGGCCGACGGCGTGAACCGCTTGTCGGCGAACTCGACCGAGACGGCCGAGGCGCTCGTCAGCCCGGTCGTCTCGAGCGCGTAGAGGGTCACCCGGTGGGCGTTGGCGTACTCGGTCAGCTCCTGCAGCAATCGGGTCTCGTCCCAGCGGAACATGTAGCCGATCATCTCGTGCTCGCGCCGGGGACAGATCTCGCCCAGGAAGGCGTAGAGATCGATGCCCGGGCGCCGCTCCAGGCCGTCGCTCAGGTAGAGCAGCGCCTTGCGGCCGGGCAGGCCGCCGAGCGACCGGGTGAGCGCCACCAGACCCGCCTGCACGTTGCCGACCCGGGCTCCTACGGCCTGCGAATAGGTGTCGATGGCGGCGATCATCTGCTCCCACCCGTCGGTGCATGGATCGAAGGAGAAGACGAGCTCCCGTCGATCGGAGGCCGCGCCCGGGCCGGCCTCTTCCCAGAGCTCGTAAACGTCCTGGATGGTCTCCATCGCCCGTCGGCGCTCGCCGGCCGCGGTCAGCCCGCTGGCCGGCATGCGGGCGACCTCGCCCAGGACCTCGCGCGCCCGCTCGAGGTCGGCGGTCACCGGGGTCAGGATCTCGAGGCCGGGGTTGTAGACGGCGATCATGAACCTGACGCCGGCGCCCGCTTGCTCGGCCAGGAACGTCTCGAGGTCGCCGAGCACGCGGTTGCGGTGATGCGGCGTGAGGGTCGAGTTGTCGATGAAGATGACCACCGTCAGCGGCTCGGCGACCGGCGCCGGCGGCTCGTCGCCGAGGCCGCGGTCGAGCTCCGGGATCACCAGCGCGGGCTCGTCCGCCCGCGGGGAGCCCGTGAAGCGGCTGAAGTTCGTGACCTCCACGGCACGGCCGTCCTGGAAGACGGCGAAGTCGTCGATCCCCAGACCCGGCACCGGCCGCCCCTTCCGGTCGGTGACGTAGACGTCGACGTTGACCACGCGCACGTCCAGCCGCTCGGCGAAGCGCTCCGTCGCCTCTTCGGCCGGTAGCGGCCGGACCGCCGCCGCTCCGAGCAGCGCCAGGCACCAACCGAGCCTCAGTCGCGTATCGACCCGCACCTTGAATCCCCTGTCCAGACCGCAAGCAGAACCCGTGCCGGCAAGTATAGAACGGCGCTTTCTACCGCCTCAAAGGGTGTTTTGCGGGACGGCCGCCCTTGCGATGATGGTGGTCGGAGGAGGCTGGCGCGATGGAGAATGTGACACTCGAGACGGCGGTCCTGGACTGCCTGGACCAGGAGCAGACCGCGGTGGCCGGGGTGGAAGGCTCGGCCGGCCGATGGACCGGCGGGCTGGCGCGGGCGGCCGCCCTGGGTCTGCTCGTCGTCGCCTTCGGGCTGGCGCTGGCCGCCTGCCAGCAGCCGGCCCGGGAGGTGCCGTCGGCGGAGCTCACCCGCGCCCAGGCCGAGCTCGAGCCCTTCAAGGAGGAGCTTCTGGGCGCCCTGATGGCCGCGCTCGAGGCGGGTCCGGCCAACGCGATCGTGGTCTGCCGGGAGCGCGCGCCCGAGATCGCCGCGAAGCTGAGCGTGGGGGGAGTCGAGATGGGCCGGACCAGCCACCGCCTGCGGAATCCGGAGAACGCCCCCAGAGATTGGGTCGAGCCCCTGCTGGCCGCCTACCTCGCAGACTCCGAGCAGGGCGGACCGACGGCGGTCTGGGTGGACGAGTCGACGATCGGCTACGTCGAGCCGATTCGCGCGGCGCCCTTCTGCATCAGCTGCCACGGACCGGCGGTCGATCCGGCGCTCCTCGAAGAGATCCGGGCGCTCTACCCGGCGGACCAGGCCACCGGCTTCCGGACCGGCGACCTGCGCGGCCTCTTCTGGCTGACGATTTCGTCCGGGCCACCCGCCCCGGGCTGATCCGGCGGCGGCCGCGCGTCAGCCGCCGACGTCCACCGTGATCCGGTGGAACGACGTCGTCCGGTGGATCTCGTCGCGCACCGCGACGGCGAGCGTGTGCACGCCCGCCTGGAGCTCGACGTTGACGATCAGCGTGCGCTCCTCGGGGCCGGCGACGTCGGACTCCGCATGGCGCAGCGGGATGACCTTCTCGCGCATCGGGCTTCGGCGGCCCTTCGCGTCCTCGGCGATCATCAGGACGCGGACCAGCTGATCGGCGCCCGCACGGTCCGGAACGGTCCCGAGCTTGCCCGCCGGCAGCACGATCTCGACCGGCAGCAGCCAGCTCTTGCCGGCCGCGCGCTGCCGCTCGCCGAGACGGATCTCGGTGCCCAGCGGATTGTCCTCCCAGCCGAGCACCAGGGCCGCCAGGGTGCGCTCCGCCAGCCGCTCGTCGTCGGGAATGGCGCGGTAGCGGCGGCGATAGCGGAGCGAGCTCCCGCGGGCCGCGTCGCCGACCAGCTCGACGCGAATCGAATGACTGCCGCCGTCCCAGCCGGTGGGCGGCACGAAGCCGAGCGAGTAGTAGTCGTGGAAGTCCTCGGCCATCCGCTCGAGGTCGGGCCCCGGCGCGTTGGCGTTCAGGAACGCCCGGCCACCGGTCTCTTCGGCCATGATGAACAACGAGCTCTGGAGGTTGCCGACGCGCAGCGAGTCGTTGCGCGGCGAGGGCGTGAAGGTGCGGTCGGAGAACTCGACCGAGGCGGCCGAATAGCCGGTCAGGCCGGCGGTCTCGAGCGCGTACAGGGTGACCTGGTGCGCGTTGGCGTACTCGGCCAGCTCCCGCACCGTGCGGGTCTCGTCCCAACGGGTCATGTAGGTGAACATCTCGTGCTCCCGCCCGGGGCAGAGCTCGCCCAGGAAGGCGTAGAGGTCGATGCCCGGTCGCAGCTCCAGGCCGTCGCTCAGGTAGAGCATCGACTTGCGGCCGGGCACGCCGCCGAGCGACCGGGCCAGTCCGAGGAGGCCGCTCTGAGCGCTCCGGACGCGGCTCCCGGCCGACTGCGAGTAGACGTCGATGGCGCCGATCATCTGCTCCCAGCCGTCGACGCACGGATCGCGGCCGGCGTTCCTGAACAGCACGTAGACGTCCTCGACCTGGCTCATCGCCTGGCGGCGCTCCGCCGTCATGGCGAGGCCGCTCGCCGGCATGCGCGCGACCCGAGCCAAGATCTCGCGCGCCCGCTCGGCGTCGGTGGTGGCCGGCGTCAGGATCTTCAGGCCGGGGTCGTAGACCGCGATCATGAACGCCACCCCCGCGCGCACCTGCTCGACGACGAAGCTCTCGATCTCGTCCAGCACGCGATTGCGATGGGGCGGCGTCAGCGTCGAGTTGTCGATGTAGATGACGACGGTGAGCCGGTCCGGGATCACCGCCGGCGCGCCGTCCTCGGCCCCGGCGTCGAGCTCGCCGGCCGGGGCGCTCGCGGGCGCCGGTGGCCGAGCGCGATCGACGATCCGGCTGAAGTTCGTCACCTCGACCGGCCGTCCGTCCTGGAAGACGGCGAAGTCCTCGCGGCCGAGTCCCGAGACCCTTCGACCCTTCTTGTCGGTGACGAAGACGTCGACGCTCACCACCCGCACGTCGACCGTCTCGGCGAAGGTCCCCGGGGACTCCTGGGCCGTCGAGATCGCGGCCGCGACCAGGGCCGGCAGCAACGCCGCCCAGGCCCGACCTCGGATCGCACTACCGGGAGTCACTGCCATGACTTCGTCGAAATCTCTCGGCGAAACGGAAAGCAGGAATCGTGCCGGACGTCGTCGGGGCGATGCGTTTCCCCAATGTCAATGGTGAGATAGGTTACATTGACCAAAATCGATGAAAGCGCTAGGGTCGGCTGAACAAAACGCGCCACCCGTCCGGCATCTTGAATCCGATGCCAGCGACCGAGGCACTTCGAGCCGATCGAACAACGGAGACTCATCCATGAAGAGACCTGCGAAACTGCTCCTCGGAATCCTCTGTGCGATTCTCGCTTTGGCCCCCGCCGCCGAGGCGAGCTGGATGACTTTCGCCAGCTCCGCCCTGCAAGCGAAGAACAACGGCCAGAAGCACCCCGACACCCTGAGCCAGATGCTGATCGTGCGCCGGGACTCGCCCGGCGCCCGGATCTGCGCCACCTATCTCAATGCCAGCGACCAGAAGGCGAAGGGCCGCGTGGTCACCCGGGCCGGCGTCGCTCATGAAGACGGCTCGATCGACACCTACACGTTCGCCGGGCCGGTGCGCCGCGGCTCGTACGTGAAGTGCAAGCCCGCCGGCCGCCTGGTGCCCGGCGACATGGTCTTCTTCGACTTCACCTTCAAGGGCATGTCGAAGCTCCGACGGGACGACATCGTGGAGATCAACGGCGTCGTCTCGACCGCCGGCGTCCCCCAGATCGAGCGCCACGGCCTGGTGCCGCCCGGAGACGGCGGCTGGGTGCACGCCGCGAACTCCGTCTTCGTGCCCGACAAGAACCGCCAGAAGCACCCGGAAGCGCTCGAGCGCATGGTGAGCATGCCGCGGGACGCCGACGAGCCCGAGCTGTGCACCGCCTATTCGCGCGACGGCGGCAAGAAGGGCGGCCGGGTCGTGACCACGGCCAAGATCCTCCGCGTCGAAGGCGCGCAGGAAACGGTCAGGTTTGCGGGTCCGGTGAGAAAGGGGTCCTACCTGGCCTGCAAGCCGATCGGCGACCTCGCGGAGGGCGATGCGGTCTCCTTCGCCTTCGAGTTGAAGGGCATGGCCCGCCTGCAGCGGGAGTCCAAGAAGAACGCCGAGATGGCGGACATCTACGGCGCGGTCTCCACCGCCGGCGAGCCGGTCTTCCAGGACGCCCCCGAGGGGGAAGATCCGCCCCGCGACCGCAACCCCGACGACGGTGGCAACGACAACCCGAGAGGCGGCCCGCTGACGGAGGCGGACTACAACATGGCGTGCGCGACCCTGGTCGCCAACCGCAAGACGCAGATTCAGCGCCCCCGGGGTGACAACCCGGCCAAGTACCTGCTGCTCGGCCCCAAGAGCACGGCCGATGCGAGCGGAACCCGGGCGGACGTGAGAAATACCGGAGTCGGCAACACGATCGCCTCGGCGGCGGCCGACTACGAGCGCAAGACGAGAGACTCACTCGGCAAGGGCTGCACGCTCACCTCCCGGGACCGCGCGGCCATCGAGTGGTACGACAAGATGAGCGCGGCGGCGGGTCCGACCGCCATTCGCCGCGATTCGGGCGGCGGCTACCACGCGGATTTCTGGCGCCCGTGGGCGCACGTCATCCAAGGCGGTTTCGGCTCGGTCGCCTCCGTGGTCGACTTCCTCAGGAAGCAGGGGCTCTAAGCCCGCTGGCGTCCCTCTCTCCCCGTGAGGGGCGAGAGGGGCGATTTGATTACTCCGTCACCTGGATCATGTGGGCCGCCGACGGGCGGCCCTTCTTGTTCAGGATGAACAGCATGTAGTAGCCGAGGGGCAGCAGGTCCTCGTTGTCCGGCAGTCCGACCTCGAGCAGCTTGCCCGCCGCCCGATCCACCTCGACCTCGACGTAGCGCTGCCCCATGTCGACCGAGTGGGTCACCGCCGACAGGCCCATGAGGACGGCGGCCCTGACCTTCTTCGCGCCCTTGGCGGTGATCTCGAAGCGCTCGCCGAGAGCGGCGCTCTCGGGCGCCGAGCGGATCTTCGGCCGCGCGCCGAACAGATACCCCGGCTTGTAGGCCTCGGCCCAGGCGCCGCTGTCGTTCGGGCTGCCCGGATGCTCGTCCTGGCCGGCCGACAGTACGCGGCCGTCGGGCAGCAGGATGGCGGTCGAGTGGTACATCCGGCCCCAGCGCTGCGCCGGCAGCACCGTCCAGGAGTCGGTCTCCGGATCGTAGAGCTCGGCGTTGAACGTCGGGTTGACGTAGAGATCGTGGGCGCCGCCGCCGACCATGATGACCTTGCCGTCGGGCAGCAGCACGGCGTTGGCGTGCGCCCGCTGGTAGCGCATCGAGGGACCCGGCCGCCAGGTGGGCACCGGCTCCGAGAAATCGATCCGCTCGCAGGTCTCCGTCGGGATCGCGTTCTGCTCGGCGAAGCCGCCGCAGGTCATGATCTCGAACGGCCGGCCGGGGATCGCGAAGCTCGAGCCCTCGAGCCGCTGCACGGCCAGACGGGTGTTGTCCAGGCGGGTCCACTTTCTCGACCTGGGACTCCAGACCCAGGTCGACTCCTCCGGGCCCACGTGCGCCACCCGGCCGTCGGGCAGCAGGTGGACCCGCGGGTAGATGCGCATCGGGCGGGCGCCGGGCCCGACCGCCTTGATCACGCCGTTGTCGCCCTTGTCGGGATCGAACAGCTCCATCCGCGCGTTGATCGCGCAGCTGTCGTTGTTGCCCGAGAGGATCAGCACCCGGCCGTCGCCGAGCGTCAGGTTGGTCGGGTAGTAGCGCGACTTGCCCATGTCCGGGCCCTGGCTCCAGTCGAGCGTGAAGGGGTCCAGGAACCAGGTTTCCACAAGGCCCTGGGTCGGGCACTCCTCCTGCTTCAGCCCCCCGGTCACGAACAGGCGGCCGTCGGCCAAAAAGGAGTGACCGCTGCAGAACGCCGTGCCGTCGAAGGAGACGTCGAAGAAGCTGCCGCCCTTGGGGCTCCAGACCACCGCGTGCGAGCCGTCGAGGTAGCGGCGCTCTTCCGGCTCGCCCTCGGCCGCCGAATAGGCGTAGTGCAGCACGTCGCCGGTCGGCAGCACGAACGCGTGGATGCCCGCCACCGGCCACGAGCTCGGCGCCTGCCAGACGCCGACCCTGCTCGCCGGTCCCTTGACCCGGGTCGGCGGTCGGTCGTCGCCGTGAATCAGCCGGACCTCGCCCGCCCCGGCCGCCACCGGCAGGAGCGCCAGCCCCAGGGCGGTCATCCGAGCGAGCCGCGGCGCGGCGCGAGCCGCCCGGTCGAAGATCGAATCGCCTGTGCGAGAACTGCGTGTCGTGTGATTCATGCCCCTCCCGGCTCCCTGAAAGAAAAAGCTACAGCGGTCCGCCGCCGCTTGTCAAAACCCCGGGGGGTGGCTGACGCCGCCCGCCCTCAGTCCTGCTCTCGCAACAGGTCGCGCGCGATCACCAGGTGCTGGACCTCGGTGGCGCCTTCGTAGATGCGCAGCGCGCGCACCGAGCGGTAGAGCAGGTCGACCGGGCTGGCGGCGAGAACCCCCGCGCCGCCGTGGATCTGGACCGCGTCGTCGACGACGCGCTGGGCGGCCTCGGTGGCGAACGACTTGGCCATCGCCGATTCGCGGGTCACCTTGACCGCGGCGCCGCCGGTATCGGCCAGCCAGGCGGCGCGATAGGTGAGCAGCCGAGCCGCGTCGAGATCGGTCGCCATCCGCGCCAGCTTGTGCCGGGTCATCTGGAAGTCCGCCAGCGGCTGGCCGAACTGCCGGCGGCCGCGGGCGTGCGCCAGGGCCTCGGCCAGGGCGCGCCCGGCCATGCCGCAGGCGGCCGCCGCCACCGTCGCCCGCAGCCGGTCGAGGGTGCCGAAGCCGAGCTTGAAGCCGTCGCCCTCCGCCCCCAGGCGCGCCGACGACGCCACCCGGCAGCCATCGAGCTCGATCTCGCCCAGGGGATGGGGCGCGCTCAGGACCTGCGCGCGCACGAAGCGCAGCCCGCGGGCGGCGGCCGGCACCACGAAGCACGAGATCTCGGGCCGGCCGTCGGCACGCTCGCCGGTGACCGCGAACAGCGAATAGAAGTCGGCGATGCCGGCGTTGGTGATGAGCACCTTGCGCCCGTTCAGCTCGTAGTCGTCGCCGGCGCGGACCGCGCTCGTGCGCATGCCGGCGACGTCCGAGCCTGCCTCTGCCTCGGTCATCGCGAACGCCGCCATCAGGCTACCGTCGCCTACCCCGGGCAGCCACCGCCGGCGCTGCTCGGCGCTACCGGCGAGCGAGATCGGCATCGACCCCAGACACTGCAGCGCGAAGACCGAGTCGGCGAGCGGCGAAGCGGCGGCCAGCGCCTCGCGAATGAGACAGCAGGCGCGCAGGTCGACGGCCGCGCCCGGACCGTCGGCGGCGACGGCGTAGCGGCACCACCCCCCCGCGCCCAGGCGCCCGAGGATCTCGCGCGCGGCGAGCCGCGCCGAGTCGTCGTCCGCGGGCGGCGCGAGCGGCGCGATCTCGGCCGCCGTGAAGGCGGCGGCGTCCTCCGCCAGGCGCAGGTGGCGGTCGTCCAGAAACGCTCGAACGGCTCGGCTGTCCGGCACCATCAGCTCACTTCCGGCGCTCAATCGAACTTCGGCTGGCGCTTTTCGACGAACGCGTCGTAGGCCTCGCGGAAGTTCGGGTCCTCCATGCAGGCGGCCTGGATCTCGGTCTCCGCCGCCAGCGCCGACTCGAGATCCATGGTGGCCTCGCGCAGCACCATCTTCTTGGTGATCTCGAGGCCGAAGGAGGGGCCGCGGGCCAGGCGAGTCGCCCAGTCGCGGGCCTCCTCGACCAGCCCGTTCGCCTCCACGAGGCGGTTGTAGAGGCCGATCCGGTAGGCCTCGCGGGCGTCGATGAACTCGCCGGTCATGAGCAGCTCCAGCGCGTGCCCCTGGCCGACGATCCGCGGCAGCAGCCACGAGGCGCCCATGTCGGCCCCCGAGAGGCCGACCTTGGTGAACAGGTAGGCGATCTT
>JBFGLX010000119.1:0-9466 GCA_041575955.1 Thermoanaerobaculia bacterium | reverse complement strand
GGCATCGTCTACAACGTCACTCCGCTGCGCTCCAAGGACCGGGTCTACCTCGACGTCCTCACCGAGGCGGTCAACAACCCGATCCGCCTGTCGCTCGGCTGGGCGATGGTCGACTCGAGCACCCTGCCGCCCAGCAGCCTGGTGCTCGCCTACTGGATGGGCGGCGCCTTCCTGATGGCGGTCAAGCGCTTCGCCGAGTTCCGGAGCGTGTCGGCAAGCGCCGAGATCGAGAGCCTGGCGCTCTACCGCCGGTCGTTCGCCCACTACACCGAGAACTCGCTGCTGATCTCGTCGTTCGTCTATGCGCTGATGGCGGCGTTCTTCCTCGCCGTCTTCCTGATCAAGTACCGGATCGAGTACCTGCTGTCGCTGCCGCTGTTCGCCGCCCTGTTCAGCGTCTACCTCGCGGTCGGCCTCAAGCCCGGCTCGTCGGCGCAGGCGCCCGAGCGGCTGTTCCGGGAGAAGCGCCTGGTGACGATCGTCGCCCTCCTGGTCGTCGCTCTCGCCGTGCTGACGTTCGTCGACATCCCGCAGCTCGAGCGCCTGGCCGACCCCCATTTCATCGAGCTGGCACTCGACTGAACCCCAGGTGCCGGCACTCTTCGACGCGGGTCGTTTCGCGGCGGTCGTCTTCGACGTCGACGGCACGCTCTACGAGCAGCGGCCGCTGCGCCGCCGGATGGCGGCCGAGCTCGCGCTCCACTGCGCCCTGCGCCCCTGGCGGCTCGGCCTCCTGCGCCGGCTCCAGGTCTTCCGACGCGAGCGCGAGCGAATCTCGGAGCGCGAGCTCGAGGACGCCGGCCGGCTCCAGTACGAGCTGCCCGCAGCCCGCCTGGGGGTCGCTTCGGAGCGGCTCCGGGCCGAGGTCGAGGAGTGGATCGAGCGCCGGCCGCTGCGCCATCTCGGTGGCTGCCGCGTCGCCGGGGTGCGCCGCTTCTTCGCCCACCTGCGGACGCACGGAGTCCGGATCGCGGTGTTGTCCGACTACCCGGCGGCCGCCAAGCTCGCGGCGCTGGGGCTCGACGCCGAGATCGTGGTCTGCGGGGCCGATCCCGGGGTCGGCCGCCTCAAGCCGCACCCAACAGGTCTGCGAAGCGTCCTCCGGCGGCTCGAGCTGCCCCCGGGCCGCTGCCTCCTGATTGGGGACCGCGCCGACCGCGACGGCGAGTGCGCGCGCCGGGCGGGAGTGGAGTGCCTTCTCAGGGGCACCGACTTCCGGACCTTCGGCGAGCTTCTCTCCCGCGGTGACGGTTCACTTGTCTCCCCGGGGCGAAGCTGACCTCCCCCGAGGATGTCACCTCGACCCTCTACCCTTCGAGCACCGCCCGCTCGCGCAGCCGCTCGGCGGCGGGCGACAGCGGCGCGTGGGTGAGGATCCGGGTGATCCCGTCCAGCGCCTTGGCGTGGTCGCCGACGGTCTGGTAGAGGATCACCTCGCCGTAGAGATTCTCGGCCAGGCGGTTGAGCCGCTCGGCGACCCGCGGCGCGTGCGGCGCGCCCGGGTAGCGCTTGAGGTAGGCGGCGCCGTTGGCCAGCTCCTTGAAGGTGGCGGCGACCTTGTCGATGCGCCCGGCGGCGAGCTCGCGAAGCTCGGCGTCGTCCTCCTGGTCGACGAGCTGCTGGAGGGCGGCGAGCTGCTCCAGATAGCCGGCCAGCGTCTTGAGCCCGGCCCGCGCGCGCTGGCCGGCGGCCGACTCGGGCGCCCGCGTCCAGGCCGCCAGGTACTGCTCGACCGCGTCCGCGGGCCGCTGCAGCCGGCTGTAGGCGTCGCCGAGGTCGAGGGCGATCTCGGGGAACTCCGGCGACTCCGGAAAGTTGCTGGCGAAGGTCTCGAGAAAGTGGGTCTCGAACACCCCCCGACGGTAGACCTCGACCGCCTTCGGGTAGAGCGCTGCGCTCTGCTCGCGGAAGCCGGCGATCTCCTCCTCGAGCGTCGCCAGGATCGGGGCGTCGGGCTCCACCAGCTTCACCTCGTCCATCTCTTTCGTGTAGACCTCGATCAGGTCGCCGAAATCGCGCGCCAGCTCGGCGTTCTCGAGCTCCGCGTCGCGGTGCCGATGCAGGAAATCGAGCCGGATCTCGGCGGCCTCCGGCCCCTTGGGCCAGGCCAGAACGGCGCTGTACCTGAGCAGATCGACCGCCTCCGGCGCGAGCTTCGGCTGCTCGGTGAAGCCGAGCAGCACCGCCTGCGTGCGCTGGCGGAAGGCGTCGGCGCTGCGCTCCTCCTTGATCGCGAGCAGCTCCTCGCGCACCCGCGCCGAGCGCACCCGCTGCTCGAAAAAGGGGTGGGTCTGCCAGTAGCCGTACTCCTGGGTCTGGGGCAGCCGCACCTGCATGAGCGCCATCAGCTGCCGGGTGCCGTCGGGGTCGAATCCGGCCGCCGCCGCCATGCGCTGGCCTTCGTCGTCCGCCTGGTCCTCGAAGTCCCGGCTGTAGCTGCGCAGCAGGAGCTCGGTGACGACCATCCCCGCGGCCGCGGTACCCATCACCCGGTCGCCGCCGTCGCCCGCGCCGTAGCGCGGATCGCCGGGGAGCGTGCCCGGCGGAGGCGGCCGCCGGTCCCTGTTGTCGGCGGTGATCATCACGCCGACCAGCACCGCCTGGCTCAGCACGTTGAGCAGCGTCGCGCGCTTCTGCATCTTGAGGCCGTGGGCGTAGACCACGTGCGCGATCTCGTGCCCGAGCAGCCCGGCGAGCATGTCGTCGCTGAGGCCCAGGTCGAGCATGCCGCGGGTGATGAAGATCTGGCCGCCGGGCAGGGCGAAGGCGTTCGGGATCGCCATGTCGACCATGTAGAAGCTGAACGGGAAGTCGACGAACCGCGACTGCTGCGCGACCTCGTAGCCGATCCGGTTGACCCGCAGCAGCTCCTCCCAGTTGTCGTAGGTGCCGTAGTAGCCGAGCGCCTGCCTCGACGCCTCGAGGGTCTTCTCGTAGAGGTTCGGGTTGGAGATCGCCTGGGCGGCCACCGGCGCGCCGGTCGAGGCCAGAATGGCCATCGCGGCGAGCGCCGCGCAGAGGCTGCGGGAGGTCCGGGCCATGGGCTTCTACCGTAGCAGGATGTGTGCCACGGGGCCGATCGAAGGCTGGAGGTTCCGTGCCTTATGATCGGTCCCAAGGGGGATCGAGCGATGTCCGAACCGCAAGCCAGACCGACCCAGAACACGGCCCTGCCGCCGCCCAACGACGCGTCGGCCGAGGAGGAGGTCCGGCAGCGCGCGGACACGGTCTGGACGCGCGGCGAAGGCAAGGCGCCGGCGATCGCCAGGGCCATCGGGCGCGGGCTGCGCGGCGAGCGCGGCCGGGTCGCCATCGTCGACGGCTGCCGGACGCCGTTCGCCAAGTCCGGCACCGCGCTCGCCGACATGGACGTCGTCGACCTGGCCGGCGTGGCGGCCGGCGAGCTGGTCACCCGCTCGGGCATCGATCCGGCCGAGGTCGGACTCTCCATCTTCGGCGTGGTGGTGCCGGCGCTGCACGCGCCGAACCTCGGCCGGGAGGTGGTCTTCCGGGCGTCGCTGCCGATGACCATCCCGGGCACCACCGTCAACCTGGCCTGCGCCTCCTCGAACCGCGCGATCACCTCGGGCGCCGAGGCCATCCTGACCGGCCAGACCGAGGTGGTGCTCGCCGGCGGCGCCGAGTCGCTCAGCAACGTCCCGATCCAGTACTCGAAGAGCGCCGCCCGCCGGCTGATGGAGTTCAGCAAGGCGCGCAGCTTGGGCCAGCGCCTCGGCGTCCTGTCGAAAGTGCGGCCGAAGGACCTGGTGCCGGTGCCGCCGGCGATCGCCGAATACACGACCGGGCAGACGATGGGGGAGTCGGCGGAGAAGATGGCCAAGGAGAACGACGTCTCGCGCCGCGCCCAGGACGAGATCGCGCTCCTGTCCCATCAGCGCGCCGCCGCGGCGACCGCCGAAGGCAGGTTTCGCGAGCAGATCGTGACCACCTATCCGCGTCCCGGCTACGATCAGCCGATCGCCGCCGACAACGGCGTGCGGAGCGACAGCTCGATGGCGGCGCTGGGCGCTCTCAAGCCGGTGTTCGACAAGCGCTACGGGTCGCTCACCGCCGGCAACTCGAGCCCGATCACCGACGGCGCCTCGGCGGTGCTCCTGATGAGCGAAGAGAAGGCCAGGGGCGACGGCTTCGAGCCGCTCGGCTACATCCGCTCGTTCGCCTACGCGTCGCTCGATCCCGGCAGCCAGCTCCTTCAGGGGCCGGCCTACGCCGCGCCACTGGCGCTCGACGCCGCCGGCCTCGGGCTCGGCGACCTCGATCTGGTCGAGATGCACGAGGCGTTCGCGGCCCAGATCGTCTCCAACATGAAGGCGTTCGCGTCGGCCAAGTTCGCGCGCCACGAGCTCGGCCGCTCGCAGCCGATGGGGGAGATCGACCTCGACCGCTACAACGTCAACGGCGGCTCGATCGCCATCGGCCACCCGTTCGGCGCCACCGGCGGCCGGGTGACGATCCAGCTCCTGTTCGAGCTCAAGCGGCGCGGCCTGAACCTGGGCCTGATGACCGTGTGCGCGGCCGGTGGCGTCGGCTTCGCGATGGTGGTCGAGCGGGAGTAGGGCGGCACCCGGAGCTCAAGGCCCGGGGCGGGGCGCCGGCGGGCTCGCCGCGTCGCGGCCGACGATCAGCAGGGTGAGGTCGTCGTGGAGCGGCGCGCTCGCGGTGTGCTGGTCGAAAGACGCCAGGATGCGGTCGTGGATCGGGCGGGCGGACCCGGCCTCGGCGAGCAGGTCGCGCAGGCGGCGGAAGCCGAACGCCTCGCCCTCGGGACCGCTCACCGCCTCGGCGAGGCCGTCGGTGAACAGCAGCAGCAGGTCGCCGGGGTCGACGGTGACGCCGTCGGTCTCGAGCTCGAGCGACGGCCGGAGCCCGAGCGGCAGGCTACCGCGGCCGAGCTCGACGACCCCGCCCGCCGCCCGGCGCAGCATCGGGAACGGATGGCCGGCGCAGACGAAGTCCATCCGCCCGCTGTCGGGCTCGAGCAGGCCGTAGAACAGGGTCATGAAGGCCCGCCGGTCGCCGGTACGGTAGAGCGCCGAGTTGAGCAGCGCGGCGACCCTGGCCGGCTCGGGGTCGACGTCGAGCGCGGTCTTGAGGGTGGCGTTGGCGATCGCCATCAACAGGCCGGCGGCGATGCCGTGGCCGCTGGCGTCGCCCATCAACAGGGCCAGCCGGCCGTCCGGGAGCCTGGGAAAATCGTAGTAATCGCCGCCGACCTCGTTCGCCGTGCGGTAGGAGTGCGCGAATTCGTAGCCGGCGACCTCGGGCGAGCGCTGCGGCAGAAGCTCCTGCTGCAGCTGCCGCGCGACCTCCAGCTCGTCGCGCACGCGCACGCGGTCGACCAGCTCCATGATCAACAGGAAGGCGAGGCCGGCGACGCTCAGCAGGAACCAGAAGATCGTCACGCCGACGCGCAGACCGCTACCGGTCTTCACCACGTCGACGTCGACGATGCCGAAGAGCGCGAAGATGAGCGAGGCGGCGAAGATCAGCCGACGAGCGGGGGTGAGCTTCGAGGAGACGCCCAGGAAGACGACCTTGGCCCGATGCACGACTCGCTTGAGCCGGCCCCGGGGCTCCTCGTCGGTACGCTCCCGGGCGAGCACCTTGTAGGCCTGGATCGCCTCCTGGTCGAACAGCCGCCGAAGATCGCGGACGTTGAGGCCGGCGGTGTACTCGCGGAGAAACGACCGGGTCTGGTCGAGATAGCCTGGCGCCTTCAACCCGACCCCGGCCCCGGCTTTCGCTCCCTGAGCGGCCGCCGCAGCTGCCGGCGCGATTCGATCTCCTTCTCGATGCGGCGGTAGACGGGATTGTTTCTTGCCTGCGCTTCCCATTTCGGGTCGATCTCGAAAGCCGCTTGGAACTCCGACACCGCCCGCTTCCAGTCCTCCTTCTCCCACAGCGCCAGGCCGAGGTTGAAGTGACACTCCGCGGAGCGCGGGTCGATCTCGAGGCACCGCTTGTAGCTCGCGATCGCCTGATCGAAGTCGCCCTGCTTGTAGAGCGCGAAGCCCTTCAGGCCGTGCACCCTGGCGTTGTCGGGATTCGCCTCTAGCGCCTTGTCGTAGGAATCCGCCGCCTTGTCGAAGCTGCCGCTCCGGGCCGATTCGAGGGCCTCCGCGATGTAGCGGGTCGCGCCCTGGTCCGCGGCCGGTTTGCGCGGCGCGGCGACCAGCTCCCGGTAGTCCCAGAGCGACTTGAGCCGCGGGTCCTCGCGGGCGCGCTGCTCGTAGCTCGGGTCGATCTTGAAGGCGGTCTGCAGGTGCTCGAGGGCCTTGTCCTTCGCGCCCGTCCGCCAGAGCGAGATCCCGAGCCGGTACTGGACCTCCGCGATCGGAGTCCCCGGATCGCGCCGGACGGCGGACTCCAGGGTCTCGACCGCCGCCTGCCAGTCGCCCTTGTTGTAGGCGTCGAGCCCGCTCTGGATCAGGTTCGCGGTCTGCTTCTCCTCCTGCGGCAGCTTCTCCTGAAAGTGCGTGGCGACCGCCTTCTGCTGCTCGACCTCGTCTTCGAGCTCGAGCCGCCGGGCCTCGAGCGCCTCGACCTCCGCCGCCAGCCCGTCCCTGAGCTCCTGGATCTCGGCCAGCCGGGCGCGCGCGTCGGCGACGCCGTAGTAGGCGCTGACCACGACCACCGCGCCGACCACCACCGGAATCGCCGACAGCAGCAGGGTGCGCTTGCGCAGCGCCGCAGACTCCTCGGCGAAGAGCTGCGAGATCCGGTCGAGCTCGCGGTCTTCGTTCACGCGAACGCCTCGCCCCGGAGCTGCGTGCGCAGGAAGCGGCGGATCGCGTTCACCGCCTCCTGGGCCGGTGGCACCTGCTGGAGCTCCAGCTGATAGCCGTCGAGCAGCGCCTTCTTGCGGCGCGTGTGCAGCATGGTGTTGACCGGGAAGATGGTGGCGCTGCCGACCAGCAGACCGCCGACGCCGAACGGCATCATCTCGAGCACCACCCCGGCCGCCACCACCGCCAGCCCCAGGCCGACCAGCGCAACGGACGACATCCGGTAGAGGCGGATCTGGGAGGCGAGCTCACCGGTCATCCGCTCGAGGCTGCGCAGGTAGAAGCGCAGGCTGGCAGGATCCGCCTCCGGCCGGTCCTCGACGGCGCCCTCGCTGACCAGGTTGGCGACCGCGACGCTGATGGCGGTGGCGAGATCTTCCGGCGAGGTGAAGAACTCGACCACGTAGTCGCGCTGGAGCTCCGCGCGCAGCGCCTCGATCGCGTCTCGATCGGGGTCGATCAGCTCCGGGGGCCACCGCGCTTTTTCGTCGAGCAGGAAGATCAGCCGCTCGCACCCCGACGCGACCGCCTGGCGGAACTCGAGCTCGGTGATCGACTCCGACCTGCCCTGCGGCTGGTAGCCGTAGCGCCAGGCGAAGATGCCGACGTAGACGTCGCAACCGGCGACGTCGCTCAGACACTTGTCGAGGGGTGCCCGGCTCGAAGCCGAGTAGTCCTCCATCGAGACGACGTCGTGCCGCATCTGGCGCAGCGTCCGGTAGACCGCCTCACGGTGCGCCGCCAGATCCCGAAAGGTGGAGGAGAGGTAGATCTTGGCCACTTGATCGCCTCGGGTATCTTACCCGAACGGGTCCGGGCAGCGAGCCGACCCCTGCCGCTTTCAGAAGGGGCGCGAGCCAGTCCAGGTCGGGAGATTTCGGCAAACGGACGTACGGCGGGGCAGCGGCCGTTCTTGACCGGCCTGGGTCGCGCGGCTAGTGTCTGATCGCCGGCACGTGACACAGCGAAGCCACAAGACTCTGCTCCGGTTGCTCCTGGCCGGCCTGGTTGGCCTCCAGGCGGCCGGCTGCTCGATTCGCGGCCTGGCGATCAACGCGCTCGCCAAGTCGTTGGCCGGCAGCGGCGACGTCTACGCCTCGGACGAGGATCCGGAGCTGGTGCGCGACGCGCTGCCGTTCGCGCTCAAGACGATGGAGACACTGCTGGCCGAGAAGCCCGACCACCCCGGGCTCCTGTTGAGCGCCTGCAAGGGATTCACCCAGTACGCCTACGCGTTCATCGAGACCGACGGCGAAGCGCTCGAGGACGACGACTACGAGGCCGCCCTGGCGGCCTACGACCGGGCGCTCGACATGTACCTGCGCGGCCGCGACTACTGCCTGAGGGCGCTCGAGCTGCGCTCGCCGGGCGCCCGGCGGCGGCTCGAGGTCGAGCCCCAGGCGGCGCTCGCCGGGCTCGGCCGAGAGGACGTGCCGCTCCTCTTCTGGACCGGCGCGGCCTGGGGCAGCGCGATCTCGCTGGGCAAGGACCGGCCCGAGATCACGGTCGACCTCGGCGCGGTGAGGGCGCTGGTGCGGCGGGCTCTCGAGCTGGACGAGGGCTTCGAGCGCGGCAGCGTCCACGACGTGATGATGGTGCTCGAATCGCTGCCGCCGGCGATGGGCGGCTCGCTGGAGCGGGCCCGGCGTCACTTCGACCGGGCGGTCGAGCTGTCCGGGGGCCGGCGGGCGAGCCTGTTCGTGAGCTGGGCCGAAGGCGTCTCGGTGGCCGAGCAGGATCGGGCCGAGTTCGACCGGCTGCTGGCGACGGCGCTGGCGATCGACGCCGACGCCGAGCCCTCGAACCGGTTGGCGAATATCATTGCGCAGCGGCGCGCTGTGCGGCTGCGGGAGAGGGCCGATCGGCTCTTTCTCGACTAGGCGGCGCCCCGGACGGGCGGAATGCGAGCGGCCGGGCTACCTGTTGGAGAGTGGTGAATGCGAGATCTGCGGAGTGCCCTGCTGGCCCTGGTCGTGCTTGCCGTCGCGGTCGGGGTTCCGGCCGCCGAAGCCGCCCCGGTAGTGATCAAGCTCGCCACGCTGGTGCCCGACGGCTCGGTCTGGGACAAGGCGCTCAAGAGCATGGGCTCGGAGTGGAAGAGCGGCACCGGCGGCCGGGTCGAGCTGCGCGTCTACCCGGGCGGCGTCGCCGGCGACGAGCCCGACGTGCTGCGCAAGATCCGCATCGGACAGCTCAACGCCGGCACGCTCACGGTGCGCGGGCTGATCGAGATCGACCAGGCGTTCGAGGCACTGGCGATTCCGCTCTTCTACGACTCCTACGAGGAGTTCTTCCACGTCCTGCGCAAGGTCGAGCCCGAGTTGCGCGCGCGCGCTCGCGCCCGGGGCTTCGAGCTCATCCAGTGGGGTCACGCCGGCTGGGTGCACGTCTTCTCGTCGAAGTCGGCGAGCTCCGTCGACGACCTCAAGCGGCTGAAGCTGTTCGTCTCCGCCGGCGACGACGCCAACGTCCAGTGGTGGAAGAACGGCGGCTTCCGGCCGGTGGCGCTGGCGATGACGGACATAATGACCGGGCTGCAGACCGGGATGATCGACATCCTGCCGACGACGCCGCTGGCGGCGCTGTCGCTGCAGTGGTTCCGGCAGACGCCCTACATGCTCGATCTGGGGCTGGCGCCGCTGGTGGGGGCGACGGTGATC
>JBFGLX010000118.1:0-9588 GCA_041575955.1 Thermoanaerobaculia bacterium | reverse complement strand
CAGCGACTCGACCGAGGCCACCACCGAAGCCTTCGCCGAGCTCACCGCCTCGTCGTCGGTGAGCAGCTGCCCGAGGATCCCCTTGCCCTGTTCCATGTCGCCGAGGATCGTGCGCATGGAGACCGCGATCGCGACGACGTTTTCGACCAGGTCCTCGCCCGAGGCGATCAGCCGATCGACGTCGGTCGCCGGCGCGGTCGGGATCTCGCCGCCGGAAGGGATCACCTTGCTGGCCGGCGAGCCCGAGGAGATCTCGACGTACTTGTCGCCGAGCAGCCCGAGGGTCTTGATGCGCGCCTCGGAGTCCTCGCGCACGCGCTCGGCGAAGCGCCGCTCGACCGAGATCCAGACCTTCAGCTGCCCCTGGTCCACCGCTTCGGGCAGCACCACGTCCTCGACCCGGCCGACGGTAACGCCGTTGAGCTGCACCGGGTTGCCGGCCGCCAGCCCGGCGACGTTCTCGAAGCGGACGGTATAGGTGTTGGTGCGCGCGAACAGGTTGCGCCGCTCGCCGACCATGAAGGTGGCGACCGCGAGCACGACGACGGCGGTCAGCGTCAGCAGTCCGACGCGCAGCTCACGCGACATTGCGCTCACCTTCGCGTCCGGCCAAGAAGTCCGCCAGCAGAGCGTCGTCGCTGCGGGCGGCCTCGTCCCAGGTGCCGAGGAACCGGATCCGCCCCTGGTCGAGAAATGCGATGCGGTCGGCCACCCGCCGCGCGAGCTCGAGATCGTGGGTGACGACCACCGAGGTGACGCCCAGGTCGCGGCGCGTGTTGTGAATCAGGTGGCCGATGGTGGCGGAGGTCATCGGGTCGAGACCGGTGGTCGGCTCGTCGAACAGGACCACCTCCGGGTCCATCGCCAGGGAGCGGGCGAGCGCCACCCGCTTTTTCATGCCCCCCGAGAGCGCCGACGGCAGCTTCTCTTCGATGCCCTCGAGCCGCACCGTCTCGAGCTTCTTGCGCACGGTGGCCGCGATCTCCGCCTCGTCGAGGTGCTCGTGCTCGCGCAGCGGGAAGGCGATGTTCTCGAACACGGTCATCGAGTCGAACAGGGCGCCGCCCTGGAAGAGCATGGCGACCCGCTTGCGAACGCTCTGGAGTTCGTGCTCTTCCAGCGCCGAGATCTCGATGCCGTCGAAGACCACCGTGCCGCGGTCGGGCTTCTCGAGCCCGTTGAGCTGGCGCAGGGTGACGCTCTTGCCGGTGCCCGAGCGCCCGAGAATGACCAGGCACTCGCCCTTGTAGATATCGAAGTCGAGCTCGATCAGCACCGGTCGGCCGCGATACGACTTGGACAGGCCGCGGACCAGGAACAGAGCCTTTGCGGGGGAGTCGGCTGTCTTGGGCATCGGAACGGGGGAGTCGATGGACCGAGGGCACAGGGGTCGATGAGATCGTCGGGCTAGAGAAGGATGTAGAACAGCTTGGTCAGGAAGAAATCGGACACCAGCACCATGATCGACGCCATGACCACGGTGTCCGTGGTCGCCCTGCCAACGCCATCGGCTCCGCCGCTGGCCTTGAGGCCATTGTAGCACCCGATAATTGCTATGAAATAGGCGAAAAAGAAGGACTTGCCGATGCCGCTCGAGATGTCCTCGATGGTGATCGCGTCGAGCACGTCGTTGATGTAGAAGCCGGGGGTCAGGTCGAGCTGCGTCGCCGAGATGACCAGCCCGCCGAGCACGCCGAGGGCGTTGCCGATGACGGTCAGCGCCGGCAGCATCGCCAGCGAAGCGATCAGCTTGGGGGCGACCAGCTTCTTGACCGGGTCGGTGCCCATCGAGCGCAGGGCGTCGATCTGCTCGGTCACCTTCATGGTGCCGAGCTCGGCGGTCATGCCGGCGCCGATCCGCCCGCCGACGATCAGCGCGGTCAGCACCGGCCCGAGCTCGCGGACGATCGACTTCGACACCACGGTGCCGATGTAGTACTTGACCCCCAGCGCCGGCAGGCTGTACGCCGTCTGCAGCGCCAGCACCATGCCGGTGAAGATGGTGGTGATCGCCGCCACCCCGAGCGACCGGACCCCGATCTGCTCGGCCTCACGGATCCACAACCGCAGCTCGTACGGCCGCCGCAGCATGGCGACGAAGGCCCGCCCGGTCAGCAGCGCGAGCCTTCCGGCCTCCTCGGCGGCGGCGACGAGGTTCACGGGCAGCCCGCCGGACGGCAGGGCGAGTGGACTGCGGGAGGCGTTCGCGAGATCATCGGGCTGCAATTCTAGCTTGCCCTGCAGCCGCCATGGTCGCGAACCGCACCCAGAAGAGCCCGGGTCCTCCGGCTGCCGCTTGGCGCACCGGGCTGGCGACGGTGAGCGGCAACCTCTACCTGATCGCCGGCACGCTGCTCTTTTCGATCCTGGCGCTTCTCGTCTGCTGGATCCCGCCCCGCGGGCGGCTGTTCTTCTGGTTCGCCCGGCTGTGGAGTCGGGGCGTGCTCTTTTTCGGCGGCTCCCGGCTCGAGACCGCCGGGACGGCCGGGCTCGACGGCTCGTCGAGCTATGTCTTCATGGCCAACCACCAGAGCCTGTTCGACATCCCGGCGCTGCTGGTGAGCGCCCCGGTCGAGACCCGGTTCCTAGCCAAGCGCAGCCTGTTCCAGATTCCGATCTTCGGCTGGGTGCTCAAGGCCGGCGGGTTCGTGAGCATCGACCGCAGCAGCCGCCAGCGGGCGCAGTCGGGCTTCGCCGGCGCGCTTCAGGAGCTGCGCCGCGGGGCGTCGATCCTGGTCTTCCCGGAGGGCACGAGATCGCTCGACGGCCGCCTGCTGCCGTTCAAGCGCGGCGGCTTCCTGCTCGCCCTGCGCGGCGGCGTGCCGATCGTGCCGGTCGGCATCAGCGGCACGCTCGAGATGCGCGCGCGCGGCTCGTACCGGATCCGCCCGGGCACCGCGACCGTCCGCTACGGCCGTCCGATCGACCCGGCCGGCTACGGCGTGCGCGCGCTCGACCGGCTCGAGGCCGAGCTGCGCGACCGGATCGCCGAGCTGGCCGGCTTGGATTGAACTCGCGCGGGTAGGCTAGACTGGCCGCTTGAGAGGAGCTTGCGAGTGACGAACACACCATCCGAAGAGCGGGTCTGGGAGATCCTCAAGGGGATCAAGTTCCCCGGCATGAGCCGCGACATCGTCTCGTTCGGCTTCGTCGACAAGGTAGCCGCCACCGCCGAGCGCGTTCACGTCGACCTGGCGATCAGCACCGGCAACCCCGACGCGGCGGAGCGGGTGCGCTCCGAAGTCGAGCAGGCGCTGTCCGAGCTCGGTCCGGTCCAGGTCGAGGTCGGCCTGGAGGTGAAGCGGCCGCCGTCGGCGGCGCAGCAGGTGGCGCAGTCTCCCAACCTGATTCCGGAGGTCCAGCACGTCGTCGCCGTGGCCAGCGGCAAGGGCGGGGTCGGCAAGTCGACCGTGGCCATCAACCTGGCGGTCAAGCTCGGCCAGCTCGGCTACCGGGTCGGGCTGCTGGACGCCGACATCTACGGTCCTTCGCTGCCGATGATGGTCGGCATCGATGAGCAGCCGAAGGTCACGGAGAACCGGCTGATCCCGTTCGAGAAGCACGGCATCAAGGTGATGTCGCTGGGCTTCATCCTCGACATCGACCAGCCGGTGATCTGGCGCGGGCCGATGGTGATGAAGGCGATCGAGCAGATGCTCGGCGACGTCGAGTGGGGACCGCTCGATTTCATGATCGTCGACCTGCCGCCGGGCACCGGCGACGCGCAGCTGACCATCAGTCAGCGCGTGCCGCTCTCGGGCGCGGTCATCGTCACCACCCCCCAGGACATCGCGCTGATCGACGCGCGCAAGGGCCTGGCCATGTTCCAGAAGGTGAGCGTGCCGGTGATCGGAATCATCGAGAACATGTCCGGCTTCGCCTGTCCGCACTGCGGCGCGACGACCGACGTCTTCAAGTCGGGCGGCGGCGCTCGCACCGCCGAGGTCCTGGGCTGCGCCTTCCTCGGCGCGGTGCCGCTGGATCCCGCGATCATGCAGGGGGGCGACGCCGGCATGCCGGTGGTCGCGGCGCAGCCCGACGGCGCGCACGGCGAATCCTTCAAACGGCTGGCTGAAGCGGTGGTGGCCGAGGTCAGCCGGCAGCAGCGCCCGAAGCTGTCGATCTTTTGAAGCCGGCGGAGCGGGTCGCGGTCCTGGCGGATGCCCATATCGGCGGGCCGGGCGGCGCCGCGGCGCCGCTGGCCGCCCAGCTCGACGCCCTGCCCGGCCAGGGGTGCAGCCGTCTGGTGCTGCTCGGCGATCTCTTCCAGGTCTGGGTGGGCAGCCGCAAGTTCGAGACCGCGGACCACCGGACGGTGGCCGCCGCCTTGCGCCGCCTACGCGGCGCCGGCGTGCGCCTCGACTACATCGAGGGCAACCGCGACTTCTTCCTCGCCGGCAGCCCCTACGGCGAGCTCTTCGACGACGTCGTCGAGGCGCTCGATTTCGAGGCCGGTGGCCGCCGCTACCTGGCGGTCCACGGCGACGGTCTCGACCCCAGCGACCGCAGGTACCGGTTCTGGAACCGACTGTCGAAGAGCCGCCTGAGCCGCGCCCTGTGGCTCGGGCTGCCCGGGCCGATCGCCCACTTCCTGGCTGCGACCACCGAGCGCCGCCTGGCGGATACCAACTTCAGGCACAAGATCCGGGTGCCCGACGAGGTCTTGATCCGGTTCGCCGAGACGCGGCTCGCCGAGGGCTACGAGGAGATCTTGCTCGGGCATTTTCACCAGGCTCGCCGCTATCAGGTGGAGGGCGGAGTGCTGCGTCTGGTGGACGCCTGGTTCAATACGCGAGAGATCGAGTGGCTGGCCTGACGGGCGGGCGCGGCTGAGATGAGCGCCGTCACCGTTCCGTGCGGTCGCCGGCCGGCGGGCGAGGTGCGGGTGCCGCCTTCGAAGAGCCTCACCAATCGGGCGCTCAACCTGGCCCTGCTCGCGGGGCGGCCGCTGACCGTCGAGCGCCCCCTGCTGGCGGAGGACACGCTGGCCTTCCTGGAGGCGGTGCGCGCGCTCGGCGTCGCGGTCGAGCGCGCCGGCGACGACGTCCGGCTGAGCCCCGGCGAGATCCCGGCGCGCGCGACCATCGACTGCGGCGCCTCCGGCACCATGGCGCGCTTCCTGACCGCCACGCTGTCGGTCATCCGAGGAGCGTGGCGGCTCGACGGATCGGCCCGGCTGCGCGCCCGCCCGCTCGGCCCGCTGATCGCCAGCCTGCGTGGCCTCGGAGCCCGCGTCGATTGCCTCGAGCAGCAGGGCTTCCTGCCGATCGCGATCCGGGGCGGCGGCCTCGACGGGGGCGCGGTGGCCGTCGACGCCGGGGCCTCCAGCCAGTACCTCTCGGCGCTGGCGATGGCCGCGACCCGCGCGCGCGGACCGCTGCGGATCGACGTCGCGCGGCTGACCTCCACGCCCTACGTCGATCTCACCCTGGACGCGATGCGCGCGTTCGGTGCCCGCGTCGAGCACTCGGCGGGCGGCTCGCTGACGGTCCACCCCGGCCTGACCGCGCCGGCCCGGTACGCGGTCGAGGGCGATCTGTCGGCCGCCTGCTACTTCGCGGCCGCGGCGGCGCTGACCGGCGGTCAGATCGTGCTCGCCGGCGTGCGCGCGGACTCGCGGCAGGGCGATCGGCGCTTTCTGGATCTGCTGCGGCGGATGGGGGCTGCGGTAGACTGGCCGGACCCTGATCGCGCGACCGTGGCGGGCGGCGATCGTCTGGACGGCGTCGACGTCGACATGTCCGAGCTGCCCGATCAGGTGCCCACGCTGGCGGCGATCGCCCCGTTCGCGGCCGGCACGACCCGGATTCGCAACGTGGCCCACCTGCGCATCAAGGAGAGCGACCGTCTCGCCGCGTGCGCGACCGAGCTGCGGCGCCTGGGGGCGGTGGCGGCCGAGCTGCCGGACGGACTGTCGATTCCGGGAGTCTGGGCGGGGGGCGCGCCACCGGCGACGCCGGTCGTCGTCGCCAGCCACGACGACCATCGGATCGCGATGAGCTTCGCGCTGACCGGACTCCGCCGGCCAGGCGTCTCGATCGCCGATCCCGTCGTGGTGGCGAAGTCGTATCCGGCCTTCTGGGAGGACCTCGAGCGCTGTCTGCAGGCCTGACCTCCGAACGCCCCGTGGCCCTCCGGCATCCGGCGCTCGCGGCGAGCGCGGGCCGGCCGCTGTCGACGCGCGCGCTCACCGATCGCCAGCGACTCTCTCTGCTGCTTCAGGCCTGCGCCCTGCTCGCCCACCTCCGGCTGGTGCGCTGGCGTCCGCTGGCCGGCTGGGAGCGGGCGCGGGTGGACCAGACCGGCACCCTGCGAGGGGTGCCGGCGGGCCCCGGGGGGGCCCTGGACTGGCCGCAAGAGCGGCTGATCGAGCTGGCGTCGCTGCTCTTCGACAGCCCGCTCGGCGAGATCTCGGGCCGCGGCCAGGCGCGGCGGATTGCCCGTGACCGGGTACGGACCTGGAGTCAGGCCCTCGTGCCGTTGTCGCCCGACGCCGCCGTCGGCCAGCTCCTCGACGCGGCCGGCTTCTTGTGGAGCGAGCCGTTCGGGCCGGCGAGAGCCGCGCTCGCCGCCGAGCACCGGCTCGCGTCCGGAGCGCGCCTCTGGGTGGCGGGCCCGGGCTGGTTCCGGCGCCGCCTGCTCGCCGGAGTCTCGGGCTGGCGCGGACTGCGGCGTCGCTTGGAGTCGGCCGAGGCGGTCGCGAGCTGGCGTGGCCCGGTGGCGCGGGCTGGCGGCAGCTCCGTGGGGCGAGCCCGCCGCCTGCTGGCGAACGGTCGCTTCCGGTCGGCCCAGGCGGCCCTGAGGTCGATCCCGGGGCCGGCCGCCGAGGCCCTCGCGGTCTCGTCTCGAGCGCGGCTCGGAAGCTTGGAGGCGGCGCGCCGCCAGCTCGGCAGGCTCGAGCCCCAGCGGCTGACCGAAGACGAGCTCGTCGAGCTGGCCGAGACGGCGGTCTGGCTGCACTGCAACCTCGGCCGGCCGCGAGCGGCGCGCGACTGGGTCGAGCGGGCGCTCGAGGTGCGCGGCGGTTCCGCCCGCCGGCGGGCGCTGCTGACCGCGGCCAGCTTCGCCTGGGATCGAGGCGACCTGCGGCAGATGGACCGCTACCTGGAGCTGGCCCGGCCGGCGCCCGGGGAGCGCGCACCGTCGTGGCGCTGGCGGCAGGTGGCGGGGCTCGGCGCCCTCGCCCGTCGCGATGCGTCTTCGGCGTGCCGGCACCTGGCCGCGGCGATGCGCGACTCGCGGCGGCGGCTGGGCCGCTTCGAAGCGGCGGCGCTCTGGAACGATCTGGGCGTGGCGCGAGCGGCGGCGGGAGACCTCGAGGGCGCCGAGCGGGCGCTGGTCCACGCGGTGCGCCTCCACGATCGCGCCGAAGGCCCGCAGCGCACCACCCTGGCGTTGTTCAATCTGGCCGAGCTGCGGCTGCGCCGCGGCCGCCTGCGGGGAGTGCGGGAGATCCTCGACCGCTCGACCCGCTGCAACCTCGAAAGCCGCAACTGGCGCGGGCTGGCCTACGATCGAGAGCTCCTGGCGCGCTTCGAGCTCGTCCGCGGCCGCCCGGAGCGCGCCCTCGAGCGGGTGGCAGCGGCGCTCGAGGAGCTCGATCGGTTGGGAATCGGCGCGCGCCGATCCGCCCTGCACGCGCTGGCCGCGCGCGCCCTCGGCTGGCTCGGGCGGCGGCGGTCCGCCGCACGCTCGCTGGCGCGCGTCGAGGGCGGCGTCGCCGGCCTGTTCGAGAGCGAAGAGCTGCCGGCGCTGTGGGCGCTGGCCGGCGAGCGCGAGCGCGCGGCGCAGTCGATCGCCGCCGGACCCGCGGCGCCGCTCTGGGCGGAGGCTCTCGGCCGGCGCCGGCCGCGGCCCGGGGCGTGGCGCGGCCTCGGGGCGCTCGAGCCGTTCCGGCGCGCGCGCCTGATCGCCGATCTGGCGCTGGTGTCGCCGGCCTCGGTGCCGCAGCAGCGCATCCGGTGGGCGGCGAGGGTGCTCGATCGAATCGGCAACGAATGGCTGGCGCGCCGGCTCGAGGGGCTGCTCGAAGGGGGGTGGACCGCCCTCGAGACCTATCTCGCGGGTCCTCGCGGCGACGCCGGCGGGCTGGCCGAGCTCTTTCGCCAGGCCGGCCACCCGGATGCGTCGCTCCGGTGGCGCCGGCCCGGGGCCGAGCACGAGATCGTCGCCGGTGCGGCGGGTCCCGAGGAGCTGCACCTGGAGGTCGGCGGGGGTCGCCTGATTCTCAGGACGAGCCGGATCGACGGCGCCGCGCGCGCCCTGTTCGCTCTCGCCGCGCGCGACTGGCGGCCACCGCCAGCTGCCGCCGGCCCCGACGCGGACGGGGTGATCGGCGAGTGCCCGGCGCTGCGCGCCGCGCTCGAACGGGCTCGCCGCCTGGCGGCCCGCGACGTGCCGATCTTGATCTTGGGTGAGACCGGGACGGGCAAGGAGCTGGTCGCCCGACTCGTGCACCGCTCGAGCCCGCGCCGGAGCGGGCCGCAGGTGACCCTCAACTCGGCTGCCCTCTCCGAGACCCTGGTTCTGTCGGAGCTCTTCGGCCACGTGCGGGGCGCCTTCACCGGGGCCGACCGCGATCGTCCCGGCATCTTCGAGACGGCGCGCGGCGGCACGGTCTTCCTCGACGAGCTGGGTGACCTGCCGCTGCGAGCTCAGGGAATGCTCTTGCGGGTCCTGCAGGAGGGCGAGGTGCGCCGGCTGGGCGAGAGCCGCGTTCGGCGCGTCGACGTGCGGGTGATCGCCGCCACGCACCGAGCGCTCGAGCAGCTGGTGGCCGAGGGCCGGTTCCGGCAGGATCTCTTCTACCGCCTCGCGGTCGGCCGGGTCGAGCTACCGCCGCTGCGCGAACGGGGCGGCGATCTCGACCTCCTGATCCGGCACTTCGCGCAGCGCCTGAGCCCCGAACGCCCGCTGGTGCTGTCGGCCGCCGCCGTCGCGCGCCTGCGCGCGCACTCCTGGCCGGGCAACGTGCGCGAGCTGGCCAACTGCCTGGCGGTGGCGGCGGCTCTTGCCGAGGGCAACCAGGTGCGCGCCCGCCATCTCGGCCTCCCCGCGGCCCGGTCTCAGGCGCGCGGCAGCTATCATCAGCGGGTGCTCGAGTTTCGCCGGCGCCTGGTCTCCGAGGCCCTGCGCGCGGCCGGCGGCAACCGGGCAGCGGCAGCCCGCCACCTCGGGGTGAGCCGCCAGGCCCTCTCCTACCTGGTGCGAGCGCTGGGAATCGAATGACCGCCTACCTCCTCCGCCGTCTGGGCCAGGCGATACCCATCGCCCTGCTGGTCGCGACCCTGGTCTTCTCGCTGATCCATCTGATTCCCGGCGATCCGGTGGAGCTGATGCTGGGCGAGACCGCCCAGCGCAGCGACGTCGAGCGGTTGCGCCGGGAGCTGGGGCTCGATCGTCCGCTGGCCGCGCAGTACCTCGCCTACATGGGCGGCCTGGCGCGAGGCGATCTCGGGCGGTCGCTCCACTTCGGCGAGCCGGTGGCGCAGCTGCTGCTGCAGCGCTATCCCTCGACCATCCTGCTCGCGGTGGCCAGCATGCTCGTGGCGCTGGCGGTGGCGCTGCCGCTCGGCATCCTGGCCGCCT
>JBFGLX010000117.1:0-9609 GCA_041575955.1 Thermoanaerobaculia bacterium | reverse complement strand
CGAGCCGGGTCGGCCTACGCTTGGGCTACTCGGGAACGTAGTGGCGCGGGAGGCGGAGGCCGAAGAGGCAGAGGGTCTCCCAGGGGATGGTGCCGGCGGCGCGGGCCAGATCCCAAGCGGTGATCCGCTCCTCCTCCTGGCGGCCCATCAGGACGACCGGGTCGCCGAGTTCGGCCCGCAGGCCGGTCACGTCGGCGACCAGCATGTCCATGCTGACCCGGCCGACGACCGCTGCCCGGCGGCCGCGCACCAGGACCGAAGACCGGTTCGACAGCCGCCACGGGTAGCCGTCGCCGTAGCCGAGCGGGACCACGGCCAGCCGGCTCGGCCGCTTCGCCTGCCAGGTGCCGCCGTAGCCGACCCGCGCGCCGGCGTCGACGTCGCGCAGCGCGACTACCCGCGCTTCGACCTGCATCACCGGCTCGAGATCGCTCTCGGCTCCGGTCGGGTCCACCCCGAAAAGCGCCAGCCCCGCCCGCACCCGCGAGTAGTTGACGCCCTCGAGGTAGAGCGCGCCGCTGCTGTTGGCGAGGTGGAGCTCGACCCGCCGGCGCTCGTCGTCGGTCAGCAGGGCGGCCAGCTCGGCAAAGCGTGCGCTCTGCCTGGGGTTCGCCTCGCTCGCCGGCTCGTCCGCCTCGGCCAGGTGCGACAGGAGGCCGGCGAGCTCGAGACTCTTCGAGCCGCGCAGCCGCTCGAGCGCCACCGGCAGCTGGTCGGGGCGCAGCCCGAGCCGGGTCATGCCGGTGTCGACCTTGAGGTGCACGCGCTGCACGATCGACTGCGTGCGCGCCCAGCCTTGCCAGAGCTCGAGCCGCTCGAGGTCCGAGACCGTGGGGATCAGGTCGTAGCGGCGGTAGACCTCCGGCTCCTCCGGCTGCGCCGGGCCGAGAACCAGGATCGGCGCCTCGATGCCGGCGGCGCGCAGGGCGACCCCCTCGCCGGCGAAGGCGACGCAGAAGCCGGCGATGCCCTCGGCGGCGAGCCGCCGGGCGACCGGCACCGCGCCGTGGCCGTAAGCGTCGGCCTTGACCACCGCCAGGATGCCGGCGGGCTCGACCCGCGCGCGGATCCGGGCCAGGTTGCGCGCCAGCGCGTCGAGGTCGATGCTCGCCCGGGCCGGCCGGGAGGGGGGCTCGTGTTCCGGCATCTGGGGGCGGGAATTGGTGAGAAGGTCGGGCTAGAACGGCGGGCCGGCTTCGTGCCTGGCCAGGTTGCAGAACTTGGTGGTCTGGCCGAGGAAGACCAGCCGCAGCGTCCCGGTCTCGCCACTGCGATGCTTGGCGACGATCAGCTCGGCGATGCCCTGGTCCTCGCTCTCCGGGTGGTAGACCTCGTCCCGGTAGATGAACATCACCAAATCGGCGTCCTGCTCGATCGACCCGGACTCGCGCAGGTCGGCGAGCTGCGGCCGGTGGTCGCTGCCCCGTCGCTCCGGCTGGCGGGAGAGCTGGGACAGGGCGATGACCGGAATATCGAGCTCCTTGGAGAGCTGCTTGAGCCCCCGGGTGATGGCCGAGATCTCGAGGTTCCGGTTCTCGTACTTGCCGCCCGCCTGCATCAACTGCAGGTAGTCGAGGATCATCAGCTCGAGCTTGTGCTCGGCCTTGAGCCGCCGCGCCTTGGAGGCGACCTCCAGCAGGGTCGGGTTGGCCGAATCGTCGATGAAGATCGGCGCCGCCGAGATCTTGCGCACCTGCTGCACGACCCGGTCCCACTGCTTCTGCGACAGGTGGCCCGAGCGCAGCGGACCGAAGGGCACGTCGGCCTCGGACGACAGGATGCGCAGGGCGAGCTCCTGCTGGCTCATCTCGAGCGAGAAGATCCCCACCGTGCGGTTCTCGCGGATGGCCACGTGCTCGGCGATGTTCAGCGCCAGGCTGGTCTTGCCCATGCCCGGCCGGCCGGCGATGATCAGCAGGTTCGACGGGTTGAGCCCGCGGGTCATGGCGTCGAGGTCGGTGTAGCCGGTGGGCAGGCCGATCAGGCCGCTGGCCGGGCGCTCTTCCAGGTCGGAGATGGTCTCCTGGAAGATCTTCGAGATGGCCTGGAAGCCGCGCTGGATCGCCTCCTCGCCGAGGCCGAGGATCGCCGACTCGGCGTTGCCCAGCGCCTGCTGGGCCTCGACTCCGCCGTCGAGACAGTCGCGCATGATCTCCTGGCAGGCCTGGATCAGCCGGCGCCGGATCGAGCGCTCCTTGACGATCTCGACGTAGTTCTCGAGCCGCCCCAGATCGGGTAGATCGACGTCCAGGCTGGCCAGGTACGCGAGCCCGCCCACGCCGTCGAGCTTGTCCTGCTGCTCGAGTCGGGCCTGCAGCGTGCGCAGATCGATCTCGGTGTCGGTCGCTTGGACGTCGAGCATCGCCTGGTAGACGACGCGGTGGCGCTCGGAGAAGAAATCGCTGGCGGCGAGCCGCCCCGAGAGCATCGGCAGGCGCGACGGATCGAGCAGCACGCCGGCCAGGACAGCGCGCTCGGACTCCTCGCTCTGCGGCAGCGACTTTGGCGGTTGCAGGGCCTCTAGCATGGGGAGAACCGGGGTGCGGGGGCTCCGTGATTGTCTACCAACCGGAGGCGGCATTCAAGGGTGGAGGCGGCTCGATCCGGCTTTCTGCCGCGGTCGATGGCCAACTTCCCTACAATAGCCGCCAAATGAGGCGCTGGTGCACGGTGACGGTGGCGTCGGTCGGTGCGGCCCTGATCGCCTGGCTGCTCGATTCGGCGGGCTGGGGCGTGCCGGTTTGGCTGTCGCGGGCCCTGGTGCTGTGGACCGGAGGCTGGATCTCGGTCGGCCTGATCGTCCGCTTCCGGCGGCGAATCCGCTCCGACGATCCGGAGACACGAGCCGCCGCCTGGGTCCTCCTCGGGCTCACGGCCCTAGCCTTCGTCGCTCGCTATGTCGGCCTCGATTTCGAGCTCACCACCCACTTTCACAACGACGAGGGCATCTTCCTCAAGGTGGCGCGTGAGATTCGCGGCGGCGATCTGCTGCCGACCGAGTTCCACTACCCGCACCTCCTCTACTACCTGAGCGCCGTGTCGCTGTGGATCGGCGAGCTTTTCCCGGCGGCGAGCGCCAGGCTCGCCGGCTGGGCCTACGGCGTGCCGCCGCAGGAGCTGGCGCCGCTGCTCTTGCGCGTCACCACGGCCGCGCTCGGCGCCCTCACCACGGTGCCGGTCTTTTTGGCCGGGCGCCGGATCGCTGGCCTCTGGGCGGCGCTCTTCGCCGGTGGCCTGATCGCCCTCTCGCCGACCTACAACGAGGTCTCGCAGCTCGCCATCAGCGACGTTCCCTCCGGCTTCTTCGCCGCCCTGACCCTGGCGTTCGTGGCCCGTCTCGTCGAGCGCGAGGCGCTGCGCGACTACCTGCTGGCCGGCGCCGCGGCGGCGCTGGCGGCGGCGAGCAAGTACCCGGCCGGGATGAGCGCGGTCGCCATCATCGGGGCGTGGGTCTACTGGCGGCTGCGCCGCCGCGACTTCAACGCTCTGCTGCTCTGGTCGGGACTCGCCTCCATCGCGACGCTGCTGGCGGTCATGCCGGCTCTCTGGCTGCGCTTCGAATCGGTCTTCGGCCGGCCGGGGGACGCGGACATCCTGTTCGGCTACCGCCAGTACGCCGGCAGGGGCTGGATCGGCGTGGTCGCCGACAGCAACGTCTCCTACTACGTCGCCGGCCTGGCCTCGGCCTTCGGCATCGCGGCCGTGCTGCTCGGCACTGTGGGCCTGCTCCTGCTCCGGTCCGAGAGCCGGCGGCGAGCACTGGTCCTGGCGGTCTTCCCGGTCGTCTTCCTCGGGCTCTTGCTGGCGATGAACGTGGTCGTCAAGCGCAATCTGCAGCCCCTGCTGCCGGCGGCGGCGATCGTTCTCGGCGCCGGGCTCGCGGCCTGGCCGCCGCGGATCGAGCGCTGGGGCGACCGCCGGAAGGCGCTGGTCTTGTGCGCTCTCTTCCTGGGGCAGCCGGCGTTCGAGACCCTCGCGTGGGACATCGGCCGGGTGCGCGCCGGCACCCGCGAGCTGGCCCTCGAATGGATCGAGGAGAACATCCCGCAGGGCGCGGCGTTCGTCAAGGAGGCCTATACTCCGACGCTCCACTTCAGGCGCTACACCTGGACCCAGGTGCGCTACGCGGCCCGCCTGACGCTGGCGGAGATTCGCCATCCGCGCTGGGACTACCTGCTGCTGGCGCGCAACGCCCACCTCCGCTTCCTGGACCCGGAGAAGCGGCTCCACCCCCATCACGAGGTCTTCGCCCGGCGCTATGAGACGCTGTTCGAGGAGCTCGAGCTGGTTCGGAGATTCCGCCCGGGCACCTTCCGCCTGGGCCCCGACCTGCTGCTCTACCGGCTCGACCCCGAGCGCCCCAGCTACCTCGGGAAGCGGACCTTCGCCGCCCGCGAGGCCGCCCACCTGTCGGACCCGGCGCTCGAGCCGCGCGGCGACCGCTCGAGCATCCGGTTCTCGCGCAACGGCCAGTCGGCCGTCTTCAAGGACTACTTCGAGGCGGGGCGCTACCGGGTCTCGATCGATCCGCAGCCGCCCGGGGTCGAAGGCTGGCTCTACGCGGTGACCCGTGACAATCGCGAAGTGGCCGAGATGCCGCTCTCCTGGCCGTCGTTCGAGATCGCTCTCGACCGGCCGGAGAAGCTCTTCCTGAGGGTCTTCCTCTCCCCCGGCGGCGAGCTCCGAACGCTCGAGCTGACGCGCCTGGCCGGCGCGGTCGCGCCGGATGGACGGTGACTCGGCGAGCTGCTATTCTGAGCTCGATTCAGATGACCATGATCGTCCATCCGAGTGAACGCGTCCTCGGCCGGTTCGTCGCCGGAGACCTGCCGGTGGCTGGCAGCCGCGAAGTGGTCCGTCATCTGTTGGGCGGCTGCCCCGACTGCCGGCGGACCGCCGGCCGTCTCTGGCTGGGCGGCGGCGCGGAGGGGCCTGCCGTCGAGCCGGCTCTCGAAGTCGAGATCGACCGGCTGCGGGCGCTCCGGCGGGTCGTCCTCGAGGAGCGCAGCCGCGCCGAGCCGCTGCTGGCCGAGCTCGAGGCTCAGCCGCAGGGACGGCGCACGATGCTGGCCGTCAACAGCGGCCGGTTCCACAACTGGCACCTGGCCGAGATGCTCTCCAGCCGGTCGGAGGACCTCGGCTTCGAAGACCCTGGCCGGGCGCTCGAGTACGCGAACCTCTCGGTAACGCTCGCCGAGCGGCTCTCCGAGCGCCGCCACGGCCGCGCGCTGGTCAACGACATGCGGGCGCGAGCCTGGGGCGGCCTCGGCAACGCCCGCCGGATCGCCGCCGACCTGGCGGGCGCGCGGGAGGCCTTCGAGAAGGCGGTCGAGCTGCTCGAGGAGGGCAGCGGCGACCCCCTCGAGCTGGCTCGTCTCCTCCGATGGCGGGCGCTGGCCGCCCAGGCCCGCGGCGAGCTCGTGCTCTCGGCGCGGCTCTTCGACCGCGCGATCGGGATCCACCGGCGCCTCGGCGACCTCGAGGAGATGGGCCGGTTGATGGCCCACAAGGGGATCGCCCTGTCCGCCCCCGACTTCGAGCGCGCCTTCCGAACGGAGCAGGCCGCTCGGCTGGAAGAACGGCCCGCATCCGCAAGATAGAGCGCAGTCGGTTTGACGGAGCGCTATATCTTGTGGTACAAGCGAGGGGTACCAGAGGGCAGTCAGGCGCGGCGGGAACTCGAACCGCGCCGCCAGGCGCCCTCGGCGAGCGGCCCTGACGGGCGATCTTCCGGGCGATCTCAAGCATGGACTGGCTCAGTTTCATCCTCGGCTTCTTCGCCTTTCCGCTGTTCGGGCTCGTCTCGCTGGGGATTCTCGCCCTGGTCAGGAAACTCGTGGACCGGCAGTCGAACCTGGCCGATCTGAGCCTCGGCCAGCGCGGCTCCACTCTGAGCTTCTCGTCGCGCCTGATCGGCGAGATCGGCGAGCGCCTCGACTCCGATACCGGTCCCACCGCCAAGGCGTCCTGAGCCCGGTCCCGACGGCGCCCGCTCGCCGCTCTGGTGCCGGCCGCCGTCGAGCGTCGGGCGGGGCCTCCGGGCTCCCGGCTGTCAGGCCCGCCGACCGCCGTGGAACCCATCTGGTGGGACAGCAATAACGCTGCCAGAGGCAGAACTGAAGGGCGACGAGCTCGGGGAAAGGAGGTGAGCAGATGACGCTCAAGACGGCGCTTCGCGCTGGCGAGGGTGCAAACATCTCGACGGCTGGCTAGGTATCGTCTGGTATCTCGGGTAGGGCGGTGGGCTTGACCTCCGCCCCCCGCTTTTCTACTATAAGAGCAGCGCTCCGCTGCCTATGCAGAAATATCCAGCCCTCAGAGCACTGGTCGAGCAGGTCAGGCAGAAGCTCGGCCGAGATTTCGATCGGTGGATCGAGCGGACCGCTGAGCCGGTCGAGGCCGCGGGCTACGATCGGGCCTTCGCCGGTCTGACCCGCAGCCTCGGAGAGCTGCAGGAGCGCATCCGACGCAACCAGGAGCGCGTCCGGGCCCGCTACCTCGATCTGCCAGACCAGCCGCCCGGCCGCCAGCGGACGGTTCTCGACAACAGCGCGCCCCAGATGCTGGCTGCGCTGAGCGTGGCCCTGATGCGAAGGAGCTATCGACAGCGCTTCGGGAGCGTGACCAGGTCGTTGGAGCTCGCCGCCCTGGCGGTCGAAGCTGCCGATCGGGTGGCAGGGACCGAGTACCTGTCGCGGGAGTCCGCCGCGGACCTCCAGGCGGAGGCCCTCGCCCACCGGGCCAATGCCGAGCGCTTGAACTCGCGCTACCGGGCCGCGCATCGCACCCTCGCCGCAGCCGAGCGCCTGCGGGCGGCGGGCACCGGCGACCGGCACCTCAAGGCGACCCTGCTTCATTTCCGTTCGGCGCTGCACGACGCCGAAGGCCGGGTCGACAAGGCGGCCAGGCTGCTCGACCGCGAGATCGCCGTTCGCCGACTGCTGGGGAACGATCACGAGCTGGGACAGGCGCTCATCGATCGCGGCCGGACCGCGATCTGGACCGGCTCGTTGCCGGAAGCGTCCAGGTACCTCAGGGAGGGAGTGCTGCGGGTTGGCGATCCGCAGCTGATGCTGCTCGCCCTGCTGCCGCTCGCCGAGGCGCTGGCACGCGACTGCCAGGGCATCCTGGCGCTCGAGGTCTCCTGCCAGGCCAATAGCATCATCGTGATGCTCGGCGAGAAAGGGCAGGTGCTGCGCCGCCACACGTGGATCAAGGCGCTCGCGTACCGGGCCCTGGGCGAGTGGCGGGGCGCAGAGGCGATGCTGCTGCGGGTGCGCGAGGCCTTCGCCACGGAGGGCCTCGGCCACCTCGCCGGCCTGGTGTCGCTGGACCTCGCCTGCGTCTGGGCGGCCCAGGGCAGGGTCCAGGATCTCAAGCGGCTGGCCGAAGAGGTGCACGCGATCTTCCTCGCCGAGGGCGTCGAAGAGCGCGCCCGGGCGGCCTTCCTGATATGGTTGCAAGCCGTGCGGGCGGAGCGTCTCTCGGAGGAGCTGGCCCTGCGGGTGGCCAATTTCTTCGTCCGCTCTCAGCGCGATCGACGACTCCGTCCAGACCGGTAAGAAGCGTGACCCCCGCCAACGGCAACGATCCTGAGCGGCCCCGGCCGGGGTCGCCCGAGCCGCACGCCGACCGGGAGGCCGGAGACGGCATGACTCAGGAGGAGTTCCGGCGGCGCGTCGAGCTCGCGCAGGAGCGCGGCGAGCCGATCTCCGAGCTGGTACGGAGCTTCGTCATCGCGACCATCGACGAGGTGATGAGGCAGTTCGACGAGGAGTGAGGCTAGCGAACCTCGCGCAGGCGTCCCGTCCTGACGTCGTAGAGGTAACCGCGCACCCGGATCTCGTCCGGGATCAGCGGTGAGTCGCGGATCGTCTGCACGTCCGTGCGCACGCTCTGCTCGGGGTCCGAGATGGTCATGAAGTCGATCCCCGAGGCGTCGGCGCCGGTGTCCCGTCGGAGCTCCTCGCGCAGCCGCTCGCAGTCGAGGGTCGCCATGCCGCAGTCGGTGTGATGGATGACCAGGAACTCGCGGGTGCCGAGCAGCTTGTAGGAGATGATCAGCGACCGGAGGGCGTCGTCGCTGGCCCGGCCGCCGGCGTTGCGGATCACGTGCGCGTCGCCCTCTTCGAGACCGAGCATCCGGCTTGGCAGCACGCGGGCGTCCATGCAGGTCAAAATGGCGACCCGGCGCAGCGGCGACCCCGGCAGGTCGCCCTTGTCGAACTCGTCGGCGTGGCGGTCGTTGGCGGCCAGCAGCTCGGGAATGACGGACATTCGCGACTCGGCGCCAGTCTAGCAGAGGCCGCTGCTCGAGGCCGGTGGGTCGTGGTGCGGAAGAGGATCGGGCACCCCTGGTCCGCCGGGCGGTTGCCTTCGGGCGGGATAGACTGAGGCGGCACGAGCACCATGGACGAGCTGAGCCACTCCCGGGGCGCCATCGACGAGATCGATCGTGAGCTCCTGCGGCTGCTCGCCCGGCGCATGGAGGCCGTGCGCGAGGTGGCGGCCTACAAGCGCGAGCATCGCGAGGCGCCGCTGCGCGACGCCGAGCGGGAGCGGCGGCTGTTCGAGTTCTGGAGCCGCGAGGGGGGCGCCCTCGGACTGTCGCCCTACTTCGTCGGCAGGATCCTCAAGGAGCTGCTCTCCTACTCGCGGCGCGACCAGGAGCGGCGCCTCCAGGCGCCACCGGCCGCCGCGGCCGCGCCGGCGGTGCGAGTCGCCTACCAGGGCGCCCCGGGCGCCTACTCCGACCTCGCACTCGACAAGCTGTTCGCCTCGCGCTCGCACTCGTCGCTGTCGAAGGAGGGACACGAGACCTTCGAAGGCGCCCTCGATGCCCTGGAGGCGGCGGAGGTCGACTACGCCTTCCTGCCGATCGAGAACACCATCGCCGGCTCCATTCACGAGGTCTATCGAGAGCTCGCACAACGCCCGGTGGCTCTGGTCGACGAAGAGATCTGGCAGGTGGAACACTGCCTGGCCGTCGTCCCGGGGACCAGGATCGCCGACCTCGCCGCCGTCCGCTCGCATCCGATGGCGCTCCAGCAGTGCGCCCGCTTCCTGCGTGGCCTGATCGGCGTGCGTGCCGAGAGCTGGTACGACACGGCGGCCGCGGCGCGCTCGGTGGCGGACGGCGGGTCGCCGGAGGTGGCGGCGATCTGCTCTATGGAGGCGGCGCGCGAGCTGGGGCTCGAGATCGTTCGCGAGCAGATCGCCGATCACGCCGACAACCAGACGCGCTTCGTGCTCATCGGCCGCGAAAGCGAGGCGGTCGACGCCCGCGTGCCGGCCAAGACCTCTCTGCTGCTGACCGTCGACCACCGCCGCGGCGCCCTGGCCGAGTGCCTGGACGCCTTCGCGGCCGCGGGCTTCAACCTGAGCAAGCTCGAGAGCCGGCCGCAGCCGGACCTCCCCTGGAGGTATCTGTTCTACCTCGACGTGGAGGCCAACGCCGGCGACCCGCAGATGGTCGAGACACTCGCCCGCCTCCGCGAGCGAACCGGCAGCCTGCGCATCCTGGGCTGCTACCCGGCCCGCCACATCGTCGAGCGCGAGGCGATTCCGGAGGGCGGCGGCCGGTCCCGCTCGAGCTCGAGCTGAGCCGGG
>JBFGLX010000116.1:0-9847 GCA_041575955.1 Thermoanaerobaculia bacterium | reverse complement strand
GGAAGCGGCTGGCCAAGCGCTTCGCCGGCCGCGCCGAGCCGCGCTTCGTGCGCTCCTGCATCCGGGCCCGGGCGGTGCGGCGCGAAGATCCGCGCTGGATCCGGCCGGACGAGCTGCTCGGGAGGTTCGATCCGCGCTGGGACGCTTCCGGATCACCCCGCTCACCCTCGATCCCTCTCTCTCCCTCGGAGGGGAGAGAGGGACGCCACCGCCCGGCACCTACGCGGTCGAAAAGTTGACCCGACCTGAGACGATCGGCGATTCCTATCGCCGGATCTACGCAGTGGTCCGGAGGATTCCGGCGGGCAGGGTCGCGACCTACGGCCAAGTGGCGGCGCTCGCCGGTCTCGCCGGCCACGCGCGCCAGGTCGGCTACGCGCTGCACGCCCTCGACCAGGGTTCGGACGTGCCCTGGCAGCGGGTGATCAACTCGAAAGGCGAGGTGAGCCCGCGCGCGACCCCGGGCTGGGAGGGGTTCCAGCGCCAGATCCTCGCCGAAGAGGGCATCGTCTTCGACCATCGGGGGCGGGTCGACCTGGACCGGTTCCGGTGGGACCCCGATCGGTAGACGCAGCCCGATTGCCGGCAGTGCGACCGCGATTCGGCGGACGCGACCATCGGCTACCGAGTTCGCGCGGCTACCTCGGTGCTCCAGGGGCAGTAGGTACCGACCGACGCTATCCAGGCGGCGACGTCCTGCTGGATGTCCCTCGGGCAACCATCGCACAGCTCGATGGTTCCCTCTTCGAACCGGATCGAGCTCGGCACCAGGTGCCACGACCAGGGAGCGTTCACGCCGCCGTTGCCCTGCGCGACGGCTCCGGCCAGGATCCGGCGACGGGGGTCGTCGGCAGGAAGCCCGATCTGCGCTTGAGCCTCTGCGACGATCGCCGGGTCGTCGATCTGCACCCGGAAGGTCTCGCCCCCGGGGGCATGCTCGCTGCCACGGCAGACCCGGACGAGAAATTCGGCAGCTCCTTCGGGCGAAGTCGGCGAGTCGCCGTCGCTGCAGCCCAGGACCGCGGGCAAGAGCACCGCCAAGGCGGGCAACACCAGCCACCTGGAACGGCGAGAGGAGCCGGCACACACACACAAACTGTCACCGCTGGACATGACCGTTGTCCTCCTGTCCAAGACTCTGGGCCCCCGCCGGGGCCCACCAGCGATAAGCAGGAGTCGTGCCAGAGGACCGTGGGCTCGGCGCACCTTGACCGACGACGATCGGGGGGCGGAGCTCAGGCCCGAATCAGCCTGCCGAAGGTCTCCGCGTCGATGTTGGCGCCGCAGACGACCACTCCGACCCGGAGGCCGCGCAACTTCCCGGCCAGCGGGCCGCACAGGGCGGCGGTGGCGGCGGCGCCCGCCGGCTCGACGGCGAGCTTGGCGTCGGCGAACATCAAGCGCATGGCGTCGCGCATGGCGTCGTCATCGATCTTCACCAGCTCGTCGACGTAGCGGCGGCAGAGCGAGAACGTGTAGGGCGCCGCATACGGGGCGCCGAGGCTGTCGGCGATCGTCTCGATCCGGTCGATGCCCTCGGGCTTGCCGGAGGCGAAGCTCCGGTGCATGGTGTCGGCGCCCGCGGGCTCGACGCCGAAGACCTTGCACTCCGGCTGCGCCAGCTTGATCGCGGTGGCGATGCCCGCGCACAGGCCGCCACCGCCGATCGGTACGATGACCGCGTCCAGGGCGCTCACCTGGGAGGCCAGCTCGAGCCCGACGGTGGCGGTGCCGAGCACGGTCCCGAGGCCTTCGAACGGATGCACGAACGCGCGTCCTTCCCGGCGCTCGATCCGGTGCACCTCGTCGAACGCGTCGTGAAAGCCGGCGGTGACGATCTCGGCGCCGTAGGCGCGGGCGCTCTCGACGCGCGCCGGGTTGGCGCCCTCGAGCATGACCACCTTGGCGGTGGTGCCCAGCGCCCGAGCGGCGTAGGCGACCGCGATCGCGTGGTTGCCGGCGCTCACCGCGGTGACTCCCCGGGCGAGGGCCTCGGCGTCGAGCGCCAGCATGTTGACCAGGGCGCCGCGAGGCTTGAAGGTGCCGGTGTACTGAAAGAGCTCGAGCTTGAGGAAGACCCCGGTCTCCTCACCCACCCGCTCGGCGATGCGGCGGCCGCGCCAGCGCCAGACGGGCGTCTCCAGCACGCGCTCGCCGAGGCGCTTCCGGGCGTCCCGGATCTGCTCGAGGGTCGGCGGGGCAAGGGCGTCGTCGGGCACGTCTCATGCTACCCGGTTCGCCTCGCGCGAAGCCCTTGCCTGCGGTTCTCGGGAGCGCTCAAGGTCCTGTCGGGAGGGAGCGAGGCCATCCCCACGTGTTCAGAAACCGCCGGGTGTTCTGACAAGATGGGGTGCTCGCCCCGCAGATGCGACCGAGAACCGCTCGGCGGCATCCGGCGAACCACCCAACTCGACCCATGAGTCGCCCGCCCCATCCGCTCGTCCTCTTCGCGGTGACCCGCAAGATCACCATGGGGATGATCGTCCTCGGCGTCCTGGTGCTCGGCTGGCTGTCGCTCAACCGGCTGCCGCTCGAGTTCCTGCCCAGCTTCTCGTCGTCGAACATCTCGGTGACGGCCCCCTATCCGTCGTCGTCGCCCGAGGAGATCGAGCGCCTGATCGTGCGGCCGCTCGAGGAGTCTCTGAGCACCATCAACGGCATCGACACGCTGTCGGCGAGCGCCGCCGCCGACCAGGCGCGGGTCAACGTCTCGTTCGTCGAAGGCACCGACATGGACATGGCGGCGGTCGACGTTCGCGATCGCATCGACCGCGTTCGCCACCTGCTGCCCGGCGACCTCGAGCGGATCCACATCCGGCGCTTCCAGAGCGGCGACATTCCCATCCTGCGTTTCGACCTGAGCGCCCCCTGGGACAAGGTGCGGCTCTACGACTTCGCCGAGAACGTCGTGCAGCGGCGGCTCGAGCGGCTCGAGGGGGTCGCCCAGGTCGACGTCGGCGGCCTGCGCATCCCGGAGCTCCAGATCAATCTGGACCCCGGGCGAATGCAGGCGCACGGCGTCGACGTGCGCGCGCTGGTGGCCAACCTGCGCGGCGCCAACGTCAACTTCTCGGCCGGCGAGATCCGCGAGGGGAGCAAGGCGTTCCTGGTGCGCGCGGTGGGCGAGTTCTCGTCGCCGCAGGAGATCCGCCGGCTGCCGATCGACGCCTCGGGCCTGCGGCTCGAGGACGTGGCCGAGGTCGCCTACACCTTCCCCGAGCAGGAGGAGTTCAACTTCCTCAACCGCACCGAGGCGCTGACCATCGCGATCAACAAGACGTCGACCGCCAACCTGCTGGCGGTGACCGACCGGGTCAAGGCGGAGATCGAGGCCATCGTCGCGCTGCCCGAGGCCGAGGGCCTCGCCTACCGCATCTTCCACGACGGCTCGGCCGACGTGCGCCAGGGGCTCGGCCAGCTCCGCGACGCCGGCCTGATCGGCGGCGCGCTGGCGATCCTCGCCGTCTTCCTCTTCCTGCGCCGCTTCCGCACCACGGCGCTGGTGGCGCTGGCGATCCCGCTCTCCGTGGTCGCGACCTTCGTGCTCCTCTACTTCCTGCGCCAGGCTGGGACGCTCGACATCACCCTCAACGTGGTCAGCCTGGCCGGGCTGATGCTCGCCCTGGGCATGCTGGTCGACAACTCGATCGTGGTCATCGAGTCGATCTTCCGCTACCGCAACGAGCTCGGCAGATCGTCGCTCGACGCCGCCCTCGAGGGCACCAGCGAGGTCGCCCTGCCGATCCTCGCTTCGACCGCGACCACCATGTGCGTCTTTCTGCCGATGATCTTCCTCGGCAGCAGCGGGCGGTTCAAGCTCTACATGGAGAACATCGGCGTCACCGTGTGCATCGTGATGGTGGCGTCCCTGCTGGTCGCCCTCACCGTGGTGCCGATGGCGGCGGTGATCATCCTCCGTAAGCAGGAGGCGCGCACCTCGCCGTTCAGCCTTCGGCTCACCGGCTTCTACTCCACGGTGCTGCGCTTCACCCTCCGCCACCGCCTGGCCTTCGTGATCTCGATCGTCCTGATGTTCATCGGCGTGATCCAGCTGTTCAAGGGCATCGAGCAGTCCTTCTCGGCGCGGCCACTGGAGCGGCAGGTGATTCTCAAGGTCGACACCCCCCGGCAGTACTCGTTCGCGCAGATCGAGGCGCTCTACGACCAGGTCTACGAGATCCTCGACCGTCGCCGGCAGGAGCTCGACATCGCCGACATCGCCTACAGCTACGACCGCGGGACCGGACGCTCGCGCGCCTCCTGGCGCCGCAACCGCCAGTTCGACATCTACCTGCTCGACGAGCAGGAGAGCACCCTGTCGACCGGCGAAGTGCGCAACCGGATCCGCGATCTGCTGCCGACCCTGCCGGGCGTCGAGCTCCGCCTCGCCGCCGGCGAGGGCCGCTACGGCACCTCGGGCATCGAGGTCCAGCTGATGGGTGACGACCCGGTGGTCCTGAGGCTGCTCAGCCAGCAGCTCGCGGGCCGCCTGCGGCAGCTGCCGATGATCAAGGACGTCGACACCTCGCTCGAGAGCGGCGACGAGCAGATCCACGTCCGGGTCGGCCGCGAGCGCGCGCTCCAGGCCGGGCTGTCGAGCCGCGCCGTGGCGTTCACGGTCAGCAACGCGCTGTCGAGCCGCGCGGTCAGCCACTTCAAGACCGGCGATCGCGAGGTCGACCTGGTCATGCAGTACCGGGAGGAGGACCGCGAGACGCTCGACCAGCTCAAGAACGTCTCGGTGTTCGCGGCCGGCGGCGTGCCGGTGCCGCTCGGCGCGCTGGCCGATTTCGAGCTGGTGGCCGGGCCCCAGAGCATCGAGCGCGAGAACCATCTCGCCCAGGTCACGGTGTCGGCCAACGTCGCCGATCCGAGCGCCTCGTTCGGCGCCATGCGGGCGGTGACCGGCATGCTCGAGTCGACCGCCCTGCCGCCCGGCTACGAGTGGAGCTTCGGCCGCTGGACCCGCTGGCAGCAGCGCGACCAGGAGAGCGGGCGCTTCGCCCTTTTGTTCGCGCTGCCGCTGGTCTACATGCTGCTGGCGGCCCTGTTCGAGAGCTTCGCCCAGCCGTTGACGATCATGTTCTCGGTGCCGTTCGCGCTGCTCGGCGTCGGGGTCGCGATGAAGCTCACCGGCACCCCGTGGGAGACCATGACCATGATCGGGCTGGTCATCCTGCTCGGCATCGTGGTCAACAACGCCATCGTGCTGATCGACCACATCAACTCCCTCCGCCGGACCGGGCTCGGCCGCGACGAGGCGATCGTCACCGGCGGCCAGCATCGGATGCGGCCGATCCTGATCACCGCGATCACGACCATTCTCGGTATGCTGCCGATGGTGGCGCCGTTCATCCTGCCGCAGTGGTTCGGCCCGCTCGAGGGCCGCGCCGCCACCTGGGCGCCCATCGGCCTGGTGATCATCGGCGGCCTGACCACCTCCACCTTCCTGACCCTGCTGATCATCCCGACCGTCTACTCGCTGATCGACGATCTGACCCGGTTTGCCAAGCGGGTCGCCCGGGCGGTCTGAATCCCGAGACCCATCTCATGAAGCCACGACCGAGATCCGTACTTCACCTGCTCGCGGCGGCCGCCGTCGCCTCGATGCTGGCCGGCTGCGGCGGCGATGAAGGCGCGGGTGGCGGGCCGGACGGGGCTGCGGGCGCGAGCCGGTCCGGCCGGCCGGGCGGGGCGTCGGGCTTTCCCGGGGGCGCGCCGGCCCAGGGCGCCGCGGTGCCGGTCGAGACCGCCGCCGTCGTCCGCCGCGACATCTCCGCCTACATCGAGACCAACGGCACGCTCGAGGCCGAGAACGAGGTCGACGTCATCGCCCGGGTGAGCGCGCCGATCGTCGAGCTGAAGGCCGAGGAGGGGATGGCCGTCCGCCGGGGCCAGGTTCTGGCCCGTCTCGAGGAGGACGAGCTGCGGGCGCGGCTGGAGATCTCCAAGGTCGCCCTCAACGAGGCCGAGCTCGCCTACGAGCGCGCCCGCCAGCTCAACGACCAGAAGCTGATCAGCGCCGAGCAGTACGAGCAGGCGCGCAACCGCTTCGAGACCGCGCGGGCGCAGCTCGAGGGCGACCAGATCGCGATCGGCTACACGGTGATCAAGGCGCCGTTCGACGGCCTGATCGTCGCGCGCTACGTCGATTACGCCCAGCAGGTTGCCGCCAACACGCCGCTGTTCCGGCTCTCGGACTTCGACCCGCTGCTCTGCCCGATCCAGGTGCCCGAGCGCGAGCTGCCCCTGCTGAAGCTCGGACAGGAGGCCTATCTCGAGGTCGAGGCGTGGGGGACCGACCGCTTCCGCGCCCGGGTGCTGCGCATCAGTCCGGTGGTCGACCCGGCGACCGGCACCATCAAGGTCACGCTCGAGGTGCGCTCGGGCGGCAAGCTGCGGCCGGGAATGTTTGCCCGGGCGTACCTGAAGACGGCGTCGAAGCCCGCCGCCCTGGTCATCCCCAAGGCGGCGCTGTCGCTGGAGAGCATCGGCGACACGGTCTACGTCGCCGAGGGCGGCGTCGCCCGGCGCCGGGAAGTGACGCTCGGGTTCCAGGAGGGCGACACGGTCGAGATCCTCGACGGCCTCGCCGAAGGCGAGCGGGTGGTGGTCGTCGGCCAGGACGGCCTGAGCGACGGCACGCCGGTCCAGGAGCTCGACGCCACTCCACCCTCCGTGCCGGCCACGCCTTGAAGATCATCGACTTCTCGATCCGCCGGCCGGTCACCGTCTTCATCTTCGCGGTCGCGGCGGTGGTGTTCGGACTGGTGGCCTTTCGCCAGCTGGCCACCGACCTGCTGCCCGACATCACCTACCCGTCGCTGACCGTCCAGACCCGCTACGACGGCGCGGCGCCGGTCGAGGTGGAGAGCCTGATCACCCGCCCGGTCGAGAACTCGGTGGGCGTGGTCAACAACGTCGTGAGGGTGCTGTCGAGCTCGCGGCCGGACGTCAGCGACGTCACGCTCGAGTTCGCCTGGGGCACCAACATGGACCTCGCCGCCCTCGACGTACGCGAGCGGCTCGACGTCCTGCAGCTGCCCGCCGACGCCGAGCGGCCGCTGCTCCTGCGCTACGACCCGTCGCTCGATCCGATCCTGCGGCTCGGGGTCTACGGCGAGCAGGACCTGATCCATCTGAGGCTGCTCGCCGAGGAGCAGGTCAAGCGCTCGCTCGAGCGCATCGAAGGGGTGGCGGCGGTGGTGGTCAGCGGCGGTCTCGAGGAAGAGATTCACGTCGAGCTCGACGAGCGGCGGATCGCCAACCTCGGCCTGACCGCCGGGCTGGTGCTCGAGCGGCTGGCGCAGGAGAACATCAACCTGACCGGCGGTCGCCTGCGCGAGGGTCAGACCGAGTACCTGGTGCGCACGGTAACCGAGTTCATCCGGCCGCAGGACCTGCTCCAGGTCGTGGTCGACAGCTCGCAGGGCGCGCTGGTCAGGGTCGCCGACGTCGCCCGGGTCGTGCGCAGCCACAAGGAGCGCGAGATCATCACCCGCATCAACGGCCGCGAGAGCGTCGAGGTCGCGGTCTACAAGGAGGGCGGCACCAACACGGTGACCGTCTCGGACGCGGTGCGCGCCGGCCTCGAGCCGCTCGCCGGCCGCCTCCGGCAGCTCGATCCCAACCTCGAGCTGACCGTGATCACCGACCAGGCGCGCTACATTCGCCAGTCGGTCTCCGAGGTCCTGCAGACGGCGCTCTACGGCGGCCTGCTGGCGATCCTGGTCCTCTATCTCTTCCTGCGCAGCTGGAAGACCACGGTCATCATCGGCATCGCCATCCCGATCTCGGTGGTCGCCACCTTCTTCCTGATGTTCGTCTCGGGCATCTCGCTCAACATCATGTCGCTGGGCGGCCTGACCCTGGGCATCGGTCTGCTCGTCGACAACTCGATCGTCGTGCTCGAGGCGATCCAGCGCCGCCGCGACGAGGGCCGTGGCGACCTCGACGCCGCCAACGAGGGCGCCTCGAGCGTCGCCCGCGCCGTCGTCGCCAGCACCCTGACCACGGTCTGCGTTTTCGTGCCGATCGTCTTCGTCGAGGGGATCGCCGGACAGCTGTTCGGCGATCAGGCGCTGACCGTCACCTACTCGCTGGTCATCTCCCTGGTGGTGGCGCTGTCGATCATCCCGATGCTGGCCTCGCGCCGGTTCGATCCCGGGTTGGCCGAGCCCGGCGACGACCGGCCGAGCGCCGCGCTGCGGGCCACCGCCGGCGCGGCCCGCCTGGCCGCCCGGGCGATGACCGGGATGCACCGGCTCTCGGCGCGCTTGACCGCGCTGCCGCTACGGCTCTTTCACGCCGGCTTCGAGGCGCTCGCGCGCGCCTACGGGCGGACCCTCACGCGGGTCCTCGACCGGCGGGCGGTCACGATCCTGGTGGCGCTGGCGCTGCTGGTCGCGAGCGTGTTCATCCTGCCGCTGCTCGGCACCGAGCTGGTCCCCGAGCTCGTCCAGGGCGAGTTCTACGTCAACACCGTGCTGCCGCCGGGAACCCATCTCGACCTCAACCAGCGCCGGCTCGCCCAGCTCGAGAGCTTCGCCCTCGGCCTCGACGGCGTCGAGACCGTCTACGCGATCGTCGGCACCTCGAACGAGCAGGGCGGCGCCGCCAGCGAGACGCGCGAGAACATCGGCCAGCTGACGCTGACCCTGTCGCCGCCTATCTCCCGGCAGCGCGAGGAGGCGCTGATGGCCGAGCTGCGCACGGCCCTCGATCGGCAGGAGCAGCTCGACTACCGCTTCGGGCGCCCCTCCTATTTCAGCTTCAAGACCCCGATCGAGGTCGAGATTCGCGGCTACAACCTGAAGCTGCTCGAGCGCCTGGCCGCCCAGCTCACCGAGCGCATGGCGCGGATCGACGGGCTCACGGACATCAAGTCCTCCACCGAGGGCGGCAATCCCGAGCTCCAGATTCGCTTCGACCGCGACCGGCTGGCGGCGCTGGGGCTGACGCTCACCCAGGTCGCGGACGTCGTGCGCGCCAAGGTCCTGGGCTCGGTCGCCACCGACATCCAGCGCGAGGACCGCAGCATCGACATCCGCCTGCGCGCCCAGGAGGAGTTCCGCGACAGCGTCGCCGACCTCCGCCAGCTGACGGTCTTCCAGGCGGGCAAGACCGCGGTGCCGCTCGCCGCGGTCGCCGAGGTGATCGAGACCGAGGGGCCGGCGGAGATCCGGCGCTCGGAGGGCGATCGGGTGGCGGTGATCACCGCCAACCTGGTCGGCCGCGACCTCGGATCGGTCGCCGAGGAGATCGTCGCCGCGCTCGACGGGCTGGCCCTGCCGAGCGGCTACGACTGGCGGATCGGCGGCCAGCGCCAGGAGATGGAGACCTCGTTCGACAGCATGCGCATGGCGATCCTGCTGGCGATCTTCATGGTCTACCTGGTGATGGCATCGCAGTTCGAGTCCCTGCTGCACCCGTTCGTCATCCTGTTCAGCGTGCCGTTCGCCCTGATCGGCGTGCTGGGCACGCTCTGGCTGTTCGGCGTCACGATCTCGATCGTGGTGCTGATCGGCGCCATCCTGCTCGCCGGCATCGTGGTCAACAATGCCATCATCCTGGTCGACTACACCAATCAGCTCCGCCGCGACGGCATGGCCAAGCGCGAGGCGCTCGAGAAGGCCGGCCGCGTCCGCCTGCGCCCGATCCTGATGACCACCGCCACCACGGTTCTCGGGCTGGCGCCGATGGCCGTCGGCCTGGGCGAAGGCAGCGAGCTGCGCAGTCCGATGGCGCTGACGGTGATCGGCGGCCTGATCACCTCGACGGCGCTGACGCTGCTGATCATCCCGGCGGTCTACAGCGCGCTAGATCGCGGCGAGTAGGTTCGGAGAGC
>JBFGLX010000115.1:0-9858 GCA_041575955.1 Thermoanaerobaculia bacterium | reverse complement strand
GCGTTGAGACCCGGCAGCGCCTCGAGCCGGTGCACGTCGAGCAGGTAGGTCTGCGCCTCCGCCTGGCGCAGATCGACCGACGCCGCCAGCGCCACGTGCGGCGAGACGTCCTGGGTCACCGTCAAGCGGGTGCCGGGGTCGGCCTCGCCGAAGATCAGGAGCGGCTGCAGCGAGACGCTCGCCCCGGTGAGGCCGCCGGTGAGGCGCGACGCGATCCGCTCGCCGTAGAAGGTTCCCAGGCCCGCCGCCGCCGCCGCCAGCCGGTCGGGCTCGCCGTCGGCGGCGTCGCGCTCGCTGGCGAACGGATCGTCGGCCGACAGGCCGGCGATGGTCGGATCCTCGAACGAGCTGGTGGTGCTGAACTCGAGCGTCGCCGGCAGATCGGCGACCCCCGGATAGTCGATCGACGCGCTGTCGATGCGCACCGTCTGGCCGAAGGCGCGCACCCGGCCACCCTCATCGATCTCGAACCGCCCGTCGAGCACCGGCGCCGCCAGCGTGCCGCCGATCCGGACCGGATCCCAGCGCACCACGAGGTCGGCCGCGTTGTTCTTCACCCGCACTCCCTCGACCGTGGTCAGGTCGAGGTCGAGCGCCACCGCCTCGAGCGGACTCTCCTCGGTCGAGGTGAGATCGACCGGCGCCAGCAGCGCCAGCACGAAATCGAGGTCGACGTCGATGTCGCGGGTGAGCACGCCGTTGTCGACCACGATCGTGCCGCCCAGCGCCCAGGCCCCGTTCGAGCTCCGCAGCAGGCTGAGATCGCCGTTGAGCAGCACGAGCAGGCCGTAGTCGAGGCGGTAGCGGACGCCGTTGAGCCCCGCCTCGAGCTCGATCGAGCCCTCCTCGCCGGCATCGCCCGAGAGCGTCACCCGCCCCTCGTTGAGCGACACGTCGCCGGTCAGCCTGGCGACGCCACCGGGCTCGAAGGTGAGCTCCAGGTTCGGCTCCGAGAGCCGGGTCGCGTAGGGCCGGGCGTAGGTCAGCGTCGCTTCGCTGCCGGCCACGGCCAGCCGCCCGCGCAGCGCGCCGGGCGGCCCGAGCGCCTCGAGGTCGATCCCCAGGTAGCCCTCGGCGACGGCGCCGCCGAGAAACGGATTCAGGAGCGAGGTCAGCAGGGTGCCGCTGCCGCGGAGCTCCAGGTTCTCGACCAGGCCCGCGGCGCCGGCCCCCGGGCTCCACGACCCGGCCAGATCGGCCGCGCCGCGCAACTCGAACCGCTGGTCCTGGGACAGCAGCTCGAGCGGTTCGAGCGTCAGCCGGCCGTCCGCCAGCCGCAGCCGGATGGGCCCGTCGCTGGTGGTCCGGCGACCGGCGCTCAGCCAGTCGAAGCCGCTGATCTCGAACGCTCCTGCGGCCTGCGCCAGCTGCCCGGGCACCAGCCGCAGGCGTCCGGTCGAGCCCGCCCGGATCGTGTCGCCCGGCCGGATCAGCTCGAGCAGCTCGAGCGCCGGCTCGAGAGCGGCCTCGGGAATGCTCCACTCGATGCGCAGCTCGGCGCTCGCGGGCGCGGCCGCCTCGCCTCCCGCGAACGGCACGCTGGCGCTCCAGCGGCTCGCGATGCCGGCGAAGGCGAGGTCGAGCCGATCGATCTCCAGCCGCTCGCCGGTCAGCCGGCCCGCGCCGCTGCCGGTGAGCGGCTCGCCGTTGAGCTCGACCCCGACCTCGTCCAGGGTGACGGCGCGCTCGGCGAGCCGCAGCTCGAGTCGCGGCGCTGCGACTCGCACGGCGTCCGCCTCGCCAAGCAGCCACTCGGCGTCCGGACCGTCGACGCGCACCCGGCCGCGCAGCTCCTCGAGCCCGCCGGCGAGCTCGATCTCCAGGTCGAGGGCGGCATCGCCGAGCTCGCCGGCGGCGGCGCCGCTCTCGAGCCCGAGCAAGCCGCCTACCAGGCGCGCAGAGACGCTGCCGCTGGCGCCGAGATCGACCGCCGCCACTGCCGCCTGCCAGCCCTCGGCGAACCGATCGAGGTCGAGATCGGCCGCGCCCCACGCTTCGACCCGCGAGCCCGCCCCGGCCACCAGCAGCCGGCCGCCCACGGCCGCCGGGTCGCCGGCCAGGTCGGCGTCGAAGGCCAGGCTCTCGCCGCCACCAGGCTGCAGCCCGAGCGCCTGGCCGAGCCAGTCGGCGCCGATCTCGCCTTCGCTCCGGAGTTCGGCGCGCGCGATCGCCGACGGCCAGCCGTCGCCCGCCTCCCACGCTGTGCTCAGGTCGATTTCCAGGGTGCCGTCGAGCCGCGACTCCGGCCCGGCCAGGGCCAGGCGCGGCACGCTCAGCAGGGCGTCCGACAGCAGCAGCTCGAGCGGCTCGCGCAGCGCGAGTCGCCGCTCGCCGGCCGACCAGCTCGCGGTCGAGAAGCGCGCTTCGCCGGAGCTCGCCACCGGCCGCTCGAGATCGATCCAGACATCGCCCGAGCTCGCGATCCGGAGCGCCGCATCGCCGAGCCCGAGCGGCAAGGCCAGGTCGGACTCGGGCAGCGCCCACGCCACCCGGACGCGCCGAGCTCGCGCGGCCGGCGTCGTCCACTCCGGCCGCAGCGCCACCGGCAGCTCGCCGATCAAGACGCCCGGCACGTCGACCGTCAGCTCGCCGGTGACGCCGTCCAGGGTCAGGCTCTCGGCCGCGAAGCTCAGGCCGTCGCGGGTCAGGTCGAGCCGGGCGACCGTCTCCAGTCGATGCCCGTTCCAGTCGGCGGTCAGGGTCGACAGCCGCAGCGAGTCGCCCTCGAGCTCGCCGGCGCCGACGACGTCGAGGCCGCTCAGCTCGCCGACGGCCAGGCCGCGCGCCTCGAGGTCGAAGCTCCCCGAGCGCCGAGCGCCGTCGAGCGCCAGAGCGAGGCGGCCATCGACCAGGCCGGCGAGGCCGGCGCCGAGCGCGTCGAGCGCCAGCCGGCTCGCTTGCGCTTCCACCCGCCCCCGGAGCTCGAGCGGCTCCCCGGCCGCCGACAGCCGCAGCGACGAGTCGCGGCCGGGCCGCCAGTCGGCCTCGAGGTCGACGCGCGGCCGCCGGAGCGCTCCGGAGACCGAGGCGTCGAGATCGAGCGAACCGCCGAGACCCGCCGGCAGCGCCGCGGTCTGATCGGGGGCCAGCCGGCGCAGAGTGGCCAGGGCCGCGCCGAGGTCCGGCAGTTGCAGATCCACTCTGCCGGCCTCGATGGCGGCGCTCTCGAAGTCCTGCCAGTCCGCGAACGAGAGCGCGCCGCTCGCCCGCCGGCGACCGGCGGCGCCCGGGGCCACCTCGAGCTCGAAGGGGATGCGGCCGGCGCGCGCCGAGGCGTCGATCTCCGGCGTCGATTCGAGCTCGGCCAGGACGGCGTCGCCGCGCGTCCAGGCGCCCGCCACCCTGCCGCCGATCCGGTCGAGACGGTCCGGGCCGAGGCGCAGCTCGGCCTCGACCGCGACGGCGCTGCCCGCGAGCTCGAGCCGGGCGGCGAGCTCGGGCTCCAGCCAGCGCTCGACGAGCTCCGCCGGAATCCGCGGCGCGGCGAGATCGATCGTCCCGCGGCCGGCCCGGACGTCGAGCTCGCCGGCGGTCGAGACCCGGGCCTCCCGGTCCGCGCCGCTCAGCCGGCCGGCATCGAGCCAGCCGTCGAACGCCAGCCGCATCGGCTGCTCTTCCGAAAGACCGATCGCGCCCGAGAGGGCGAGGTCGATCTCGCGCCCGCTGAGCCGGACGCCGCTGAGCTCGTAGGCTCCGGCGAGCGGGCCGCTCACGCTGCCCTCGACGGCGACCACGACCGGCTCGGCCTCGGGCCGGGCGAGGTCGAGCGACGCGCTCTCGACGTCGACTCTCAGCTCGCCGCCGATGAGCGAGCCCCGGAGCTCGATGCCCCCGATCGTGCCGGCCGACACCCAAGCCTCGCTCGCCGCGGGCAGCGGCAACCCGGCGAGCTCGCCGGCGCGTACGCGGAGGCTCAGGATCTCGACCGCGAGACCGCCGGTGGCGGCCGGCTCGGCCGGCGCCTCCGGCTCGCTCGCGGGCAGCTCACCGAGGTCGACTCGCAGGCGATCGAGGACGATCTCCGGCGCCACGACCCTGCCGCGCAGCAGCGCCGCCAGCCGCACCGTGGCGGCGGCGCGGTCGGCCGCGGCCAGCGTGCCGCCCGCCCGATTGCGCACCGTCACCCCTTCGAGCTCGACCGCGCCGCGCAGCGCGCGCAGCCGGACGGCGTCGGCCTCGAGGGTCAGCCCGAGCGAGCTTTCGAGCGCGGCGCTCGCCTTGCCCAGCAGCGCCCGCTGCACCCTGTCGCTCCCGAGCGCCAGCCACGCGATCAGGATCGCCAGCAGCAGGAATGCCGCGATGCCGAGGACGACGCGCTTGAGGATGACGGCCACGAGCCCATGCTATCGCTCCTACCCTTCCGGAGGGTGCCCCCGCCCGCGGGCGCTGCTATCGTGCCCCGATGAGGAGATGGGTCATTCGGGCGGCCATCCTGGTCGCCGTCGTTGCGGCCTTCTGGCTGCTCAAGGTGACTCTCCTGGCGCCCAAGCCGGTGCCGGTCCGGCTGAGCGCCGTCGAGCGCGGCACGGTCGAGGAGACGGTCACCAACTCCCGGGCCGGCACCGTCACCGCCCGCCGGCGCGCCAAGCTGTCGCCCGAGATCGGCGGCCAGGTGGTCGCCATCCCGCACCGCGAAGGGGACGCCGTCGCGGCCGGTGCGGTCGTCCTGCGGCTCGACGACCGCTCGCAGCGGGCGCAGCTCGAGCTGGCCGGGCGCGAGCTCGAAGCGGCGCGCGCCGAGCAGGAGCGGGCCTGCCTGGGGGCCGAGCGCGCCGCGCGCGAGCTCGAGCGGGTGCAACGGCTGGCCGATGATCAGATCGTCTCGGACGATCTGCTCGACTCGGTCGCCAGCGCGCACCTGACCGCCGAGGCCGGCTGCCGCACCGCGGCGGCCAACGCGGCGCGCGCCCAGGCCGCCGTCACCGTGGCGCGCACCGCGCTGTCCAAGACCGTGCTGCTGGCGCCGTTCGCCGGCATCGTCGCCGAGGTCGCGATCGAAATCGGCGAATGGACGACGCCGTCGCCACCGGTGATGCCGGTGCCGCCGGTCGTCGACATCCTCGACCCGGAGTCGATCTACATCTCGGCGCCGATGGACGAGGTCGACTCCGGACGGATCCGCACCGGAATGCCGGTACGAGTCACCATCGACTCGCATCGGGACATGAGCTTCCCGGGCACCGTCGCGCGCGTCGCGCCCTACGTCCTCGACGTCGAGGAGCAGAACCGCACGGTCGAGATCGAGGTCGACATCGACCGGCTCGGCGAGCGCATCCTGCCGGGCACCTCGGCGGACGTCGAGGTGATCCTTTCGGCCCGCGAGGACGTTTTGCGCATCCCCTCCTCGGCGCTGATCGAGGGCAGCCGGGTGCTGGTACTCGACGGCGACCGGCTCGCCGAGCGCGAGGTCGAGAGCGGTCTGCGCAACTGGGACTTCACCGAGATCCTCGGTGGCCTCGACCAGGGCGAGCGCATCGTCGTGTCGCTCGATCGGCCCGAGGTCGAAGCCGGCGCGCTGGCGGCGGCCGACGACGCGAGCGGCGAGCAGCCGGAACGCTAGCTGGCGCCGGTGAGACCATGATTCGGCTCGACGGAATCAGTCGCACGTTCGAGGTCGGCGACCAGCCGGTTCACGCCCTGGTCGGGGTCGACGAGGAGATCGCGGCGGGCGAGCACGTCGCGATCATGGGCCCCTCGGGCTCCGGCAAGTCGACGCTGCTCAATATCGTCGGCTGCCTCGACCGACCGACCGCCGGCTCCTACTACCTGGCCGACCAGGAGGTCGGGCAGCTCGGCGACTCCGAGCTGACGCAGATCCGGCGCCACCAGATCGGCTTCGTCTTCCAGTTCTTCCACCTGATCCCGAGGCTGTCGGCGCTGGAGAACGTCGAGCTGCCGATGGTGTTCGCCGACGTGCCGCGCGCCGAGCGCCGGGAACGGGCGCGCCGGGCGCTCGACGCCGTCGGCGTCGGGCCGCGGGCCCGGCACCTACCGGAACAGCTCTCCGGGGGCGAGCGGCAGCGCGTGGCGCTGGCGCGCGCCACCATCCTGCGCCCCAAGATCCTGCTCGCCGACGAGCCCACCGGCAACCTCGACAGCAAGTCGGGCCGGCTGGTCCTGGACCTGATGGACCGGCTCAACGACGACGGGCTGACGCTGATCGTCGTCACCCACGACGCCCGCGTCGCCCACCGGGCCGATCGCGTCATCGTGCTGGTCGACGGCAAGATCGCCGAGCGGGTGCCCGGCGACCGGATCGCCGAGATCCTGCCGCTCCTGGCCGAGGAGAGCAGCGAGTGAGATCGCTCGAGATTCTCCTCTTCGCCTTGCGGGCGCTCACCGGACACGGACTGCGCACCGCGCTCAGCCTGCTGGGGGTGATGATCGGCGTGGCGGCGGTGGTGATCCTCACCGGTCTCGGCGAGGGCGCACGGCTGTACGTCATCGACCAGTTCAACAGCCTCGGCACCAACCTGCTGATCGTGCTGCCGGGGCGTACCGAGACCAGCGGCACGATGGGGATCGGCGGCGTGCCCAACGATCTCACCCTCGACGACGCCCAGGCGATCGCCCGGGAGATCTCGCAGGTGCAGCGGGTGGCCCCGATCTCGATGGGCACGGCCGAGGTCTCCTACCGCGAGCGCAGCCGCCAGCTGGCGGTGATCGGCACGACCTCCGAGTACGCCCAGGCCCGCCGGCTGACGCTCGCGCGGGGCGAGTTCCTGCCCGACGAAGAGGTCTTTCGCGGCGCCAACGTCGCGGTGCTCGGGCACAAGGCGGCGCGCGAGCTGTTCGGCGCCCGCGACCCGATCGGCGCGGTGGTCCGGGTCGGCGGCTGGCGCATGCGGGTCATCGGCGTGCTCGCCAAGCAGGGCACCAAGATGGGCATCAACTTCGACGACATCGCATTGGTGCCGGTGCGCACCGGCATGAAGATGCTCAACCGGCGTTCGCTGTTCCGGGTCCTCATCCAGGTGCACGCCCACACCGACCTCGACCTGGCACGCGATCGGGTGCTGGCGCTGATCACCGAGCGCCACGAAGAGGAGGACGTCACCGTCATCACCCAGGACGCCGTGGTCAGCACGTTCTCGGCGATCCTGAACACCCTCACCCTGGCGGTCGCCGCGATCGCCGCGATCTCGCTCACGGTCGCCGGCATCGGCATCATGAACGTGATGCTGGTCTCGGTGTCGGAGCGGACCCGGGAGATCGGCCTGCTCAAATCGGTCGGCGTCGGCCGGCGGCAGATCCTGTCGGTGTTCCTCGCCGAGGCCGCCCTGATCTCGCTCGCCGGTGGCCTGGTCGGGCTCGCGGCCGGCTGGGCGGTGGTCGAGAGCATCGACCGCCTCTGGCCGGCGTTCCCGGCCACGACGCCGCCGTGGGCGGTGGCGGCGGCTCTCGGCGTCTCGATCGGCGTCGGCGTGCTTTTCGGCCTGCTGCCGGCGCGCCGCGCCACCGCGCTCGACCCGGTGACGGCGCTCCAGGGGCGCTAGCCCGACCTTCTCAGCAGCGTTAGCTAGCCTCTAGCTCCTTGGATCAGGCTAGCTGTCGCCGCCGCTCAGCTTGTAGCTCAGGCCCAGGTGGGCGCTGAACTTCTCATCCTGCTCACCCAGGAATTCGCCGCGGTTGGCGTATGTGACCGTGAACGGCAGAGACATCCCCGACGGCAGCGGCACGGTGTAGCTGAGCCGGCCGACCACGCGGTCCTTGCGGTCGGGGTCGTCGCTGTCGAAGAGCTGGCCCTCGACCGAGACCGAGAGCCGGGGTACGCGATTCTCGGCCGCGCCCTGATCCTCTGCGCTGGCAGCGAGCCCCCACCTCACGAGCCGAGACCACTGGACGTTGAACGTGAGGTCGGTCAGCGAGTCGCGCACGACCGTTGCCGAGCGCGGGATCTCGATCTCCATCATCGTCTGGGGATCGATCGCCTGCAGCTCGTAGGAATGGGAGATCTCGAGCGCGTCGCTGTGGTTGACCGCCGCGGTGAAGGTCCATCGGTTCTGCGCTCGATGGCGCGCCTCGGTGCCCCCGCTCACGCGCGCGAAGGCCTCGGCGCGCAGAGAATCTGCGCGGATCGAGGAGTCGGACACGTCTTCGGCAAAGCCTTCCGCCTCGAGCCATCGGTACTCCTGAAGCACGGCATTCAGATTTCTCGATCCCATCTCCCACTTGAGCGACAGATTCCAGCTGTCGGGCCCGACGACATCGTCCCGGAATCGGTAGGAGCCGGTGACGGTGAGCTGAGGCTGGTTGTCGATCAGCGATACCAGACCGTCGACCGAGGGCTGCGTCTCGAACCTTCGCCCGAGCTCCGCCAGCTGGTCGCCGAAGGCGGTCTCGGCCGCGGCGTAGGCGTCGGCATCGAATCCCCCGAGGCAGCCGCTAGCGCTGAGCTTCTTGATCTGGCCGAAGGTGACCTGCTGTATGTCGAGGGCCGACGCCGGCACGCCGGCGCCCGCCAGCGCGCCCGCGGAGCAACCGGCGACAAGATCGGGACTGTTGGACGCCTGCTGGGCCGCGAGGGTCGCCAGCCTCGTAAGCAGATCGGCGAACTGGTTGTCGGCAGGAATCTGCGCCGCGCGCCGCGCCGCGTCAGCTTCGTGGAGCGGCACGGTCAGCAGGCTCAAAGCCACGTCCTCGACCAGATCGCCGTAGAGCTTCGGGCTGCGTCCCCAGAGCCGCTTGCCGGTACCCCACCGCTGGCCGCGGATCGAGCGCTGCAGCCCCCAGGTAGCGCTCACCACCACGTCGCCGAAGTCGCCCGCCTGGCTCTTCAAGAGCTCCGTCTGGGAATCGCGCACGGGCTCCGCGATCTCGTCGAGCAGCGGCTTGAAAATCTCCGGATCGGCGATCGTCGCCTGGACGGCGACCGCACCCTTCTCCGTGTCGATCGGGTTGAACTTGACGGTCACAGACTCCTTGTCCTCGGCGGTGCTGACCGCGTCGACCGCGAACTGGAACAGGGGCAGAAAGTCGGCCAGCGAGTCGTTCACCCGGTCGGCGAAGCCATCGCCGGTCGAGACGGTGGTCGGCGAGTTCTTGACCGCGGCCTTGGCCTGCGAGGCCGCCTCCCCGCCGGCCGCATCGGACGTCGACTGCGCTTCGTCCATGCGGTCCCGGAAGCGCTCGCGCGCAGCGTTGCGGTAATCGCTGATGGTCTGGTCGTCTTCGGGGGGCGCCGACTGGGCGCCGGACGGCGAGACCCAGGTCAGAATGCCGAGCATCACGAGTGAGATCGTCCTCATGAACATGGTCGCCTCCAGCTACGGAACGATGATGGTCCAGCTACCGGTCGGGTTGGTGCCGTTGACGCTGCAGGTGCTGTCGACGATTCGCGTTGCGTTGTTGTCGATCGTCACCTTGACGCTGCCGTTCTGGTCGGCCGAGCTGCGCACCGCACCGAGCTCGAGGTTGTAGGAGAAGCCCGCCGCGGTCGAATGCGGCTCGCCCTGCTCCAGCTGAGCGGTGCGCAGCGTTCTCATGCTCGCGGCTCCGGTGGTGCGATCGACGCTCTCGATCACCATCACCACCTTGTTCACGTTCGACCTGCGTTGGACTCGGATCGTCAGACTCCCGGGCTGGCCGGGCAAGACGCGGTGTGGACAGGGCATTCTTCGACTCCTTCCGAGCCGGGTTTCGACCGGCTTCATGCCGTTAGACGGACCGAGGCCCGCCGTTTACCGGCCAGTCTCCAGCCCTTTCCGGGTCGCACCTCGCTTGACACCGCACCGCCGCGGGTAGACAGTGGTAGGCGAGCATGCGCGAGCTGATCCGGCTGGCTGTGAAAGCGATCCGCGGGCAGCGGCTGCGCTCGTTCCTGTCGATGGTCGGCATCGCGATCGGCATCGCGTCGGT
>JBFGLX010000114.1:0-9875 GCA_041575955.1 Thermoanaerobaculia bacterium | reverse complement strand
CGCCGAGCTCGGCCGGCGGGGCAAGCTCTACCTGGTCTACAGCCTGCCGGAGGCCGCCGAGAGCTGCTTCGTCAACGCCGCCCGGCTGGCGCCGGGCGAGTTCGAGTGGACCTATCTGCTGGGCACCGTCCGCCAGGAGCGCCGTGATCTGGAGGGGGCCCGGAGCGCCCTGCTCGCCGCCCGCGAGCTGGCGCCGGTGGCGCCGGCGGTCGGCCTGCGGCTGGCGCAGCTGGAGTTCGAGCTCGGCGACCTGGGCGCCGCCGAGGAGCTCTACCTGAAGGCGCTCGAAGCGCCAGGGTTCGCCGCCGCTGCGAGCTACGGGCTGGGGCGGATCGCGGCCGCGCGCGGCGACCTGCCGCTCGCCATCGAGCGCTTCGAGCGCGCGCTCGCCGACCAACCGGAAGCCTCGCAGGTGCGCTATCAGCTCGGCATCGCCCTGCGCAGGACCGGCGACCTCGAGCGCGCGCGCGAGCAGCTCGCCGACCGCGGCTCCGGCCAGCTGAGCTTTCCGGATCCCGTTCTGGAGGGACTGGGGGAGGGCGCTCCGGGCGTCGAGGTCTACCTCTCCGCCGGCCGCGTGGCGCGGACGCACGGCGACTTCGAGACCGCCATCGCCGCCTTCCGCAAGGCGGTCGAGGCGCAGCCGGACGAGCCCGATCACCGGGCCGTGCTGGGCGCGACCCTGCTCGAGAGCGGCCGCGTCGAGGAGTCGGTGGCGGTCTACCGCGAGACCCTGGCGCGCCATCCGGGCGACGCCGCGGCGCTCTACAACCTCGCCCTCGGCCTGGTCGAGCTGGGCGAGGTCGAGGAGGCGAAAGCGCATCTGCAGCGGCTGGTCGAGCTGGTGCCCGACCACGTCGACGGCCGGGTCAACCTGGCGACCCTGTGCGAGCAGTCCGGCGATCTCGCCCGCGCCGAAGCGCTGCTCGCCGAGGCGATCGCGCTCGACCCCTACCAGCCCGGCCTGCGCGTTCACCGGGCGTCGGTCTTGACCTCGATCGGCCGCGCCGCCGAGGCGCGTCGCGACCTGCGCGCCGTCCTCGACGAGGATCCCGGCAACGCCGAGGCGCTGGTCGTCCTGGGCGCCGCCAACGAGGCGCTCGGCTCGCCCGGCGACGCGCTCGCCGCCTGGCAGGCGGTGCTCGAGCTCGGGGCCGGGGCCGAGACCGAGGCCCGGGCGCGCTTCTTTCTCGGCCGCTCCTACCTCCAGCGGGGGCAGCCGGCGGCCGCGGTCGATCACCTGCGGGCGGCGGCCGCGGTCCTGCCCGACAGCTCGCAGCTCCGTCTGCTGCTCGCCGGGGCGCTCGGCGCGGTGCGCGACTTCGACGGCGCCGTGGCGCAGTACTCCGCCGTGCTCGAGCGCGACCCGGCCGACGAGAACGCGAGCTTCGGCAAGGCGATCTCGCTGCTGCTCGCGGGGCGCGAGGCCGAAGCGCGCGCGCACCTCGAGCGGTCGCTCGGGACGGCGCCGGCCAGCATCCCGCTCCGGCACCTGCTGGCGCGGCTGCTGGCGACCGCCGTCGAGCCGTCGGTGCGCGACGGCGCGCGCGCTCTCGAGCTCGCCCGCGAGGTGTTCGAGCGCGCCCAGACCCCGACCCACGCCGAGACCCTGGCCATGGCCCACGCCGAGCTCGGGCAGTTCGACGCCGCGCTGGAATGGCAGGGGCGTATCATCGAGCTCGCCCGGGCGGGCGGCCAGAGCGCTCGGCTGCCCGAGCTCGAAGCTCGGCGGACGCAGTTCGAGGGCCGGGAGCCGGTGCGCGCGCCCTGGCGGGAAGGCCATTGATTTCGAGGAGAACCGACATGACCCATTCCGATCTCGCCCGCCTGCCGATCCTGGCGCTGCTCGTCGGTCTCGGCGCGAGCCCGGCGCCTCCGGCCGCCGCCCAGGAGACGCCGCCCACTCCGGCGGAGCTCAGAGACTTCCAGGACGTCTACATCGCCGAGGACGATCCGAGCGCCGCCAGCCTCGAGCCGCGCGCCCAGGCGCAGATCGAGGCGGCTCGGAAGGCGCTCGAGGTCTTCCACGACTTCCGCTTCGAGGACGCCTACCGCAAGAGCGGCATCACCTTCTCGCACCGGCCGACCGACGACGGCCTGGTCAACTACGCGATGGTGCACTACGACCACGGCAACGGCGTGGCGGTCGCCGACGTCGACGGCGACGACCGCTACGACGTCTACTTCGTGAGCCAGTTCGGCAGCAACGAGCTCTACCGGAACCTGGGCGGCGGCAAGTTCGAGAACATCACGGCCAGCGCCGGCGTCGGCATGGCGGATCGCATCTCCACGGCGCCCGCCTTCGGCGACATCGACAACGACGGCGACCCCGACCTGTTGGTCACCTCGGTGCGCACCGGCAACGTGCTGTTCGAGAACGACGGCAGCGGCAGGTTCAAGGACATCTCGAAGGCCGCCGGAGTCGACTACGTCGGCCACTCCTCGGGCGCCGTCTTCCTCGACTACGACCGCGACGGCCTGCTCGACCTGTTCGTCACCAACGTCGGCGTCTACACCCAGGACGTGCGCGGCCGCGAGGGCTACTACGTCGGCCTGGCCGACGCCTTCAGCGGCCACCTCAAGCCCGAGCGCTACGAGCGCTCGATCCTCTACCGCAACCTCGGCGGCAACAAGTTCGCCGACGTCTCCGAGCAGACCGGCCTGGTCGAGCGCGGCTGGAACGGCGACGCGACCCTCCTCGATTTCAACCGCGACGGCTACCCCGACCTCTACGTTCCCAACATGCAGGGCGACGACCACTACTGGGAGAACCAGGGCGGCGAGCGCTTCGTCGAGAAGACCGCGGAGTACTTTCCGAAGACCTCCTGGGGCGCCATGGGGGTCAAGGCGTTCGACTACGACAACAACGGCCTCGTCGACCTGATGACCACCGACATGCACTCCGACATGGCCGATCCGGTGGGGCCGGAGCGCTACAAGCTCAAGTCGCGCGTCGAGCTGGCGTGGACCGACGAGCAGCTCCAGGGCGGCGCCAACAACATCTTCGGCAACTCGTTCTACCGGCAGGTCGAGCCCGGCAAGTTCGAGGAGATCTCGGACCAGGTCGGCGCCGAGAACTACTGGCCGTGGGGCCTCTCCGCCGAGGACCTCAACGCCGACGGCTGGGACGACGTGCTGATCGTGTCGAGCATGAACTACCCCTACCACTACCAGCCCAACACCCTGCTGCTCAACAACGCCGGCAAGGGCTTCGTCGAGTCCGAGTTCCTGCTCGGCATCGAGCCGCGCGTCCACGGGCTGAAGATGCGGCCCTGGTTTCCCCTCGACTGCTCGGGCGGACCGTCCACCCACCGGGTGTGCGCGGAATCGGGGGCCACCGGCAAGCTCCTGGTGTGGGGCGCTCTGGGCTCCCGCACGGCGGCGATCTTCGATCTCGACGACGACGGCGACAACGACATCGTCACCGGCGAGTTCAACGCCCAGCCCCAGATCCTGATCAGCGACCTGGCGGCGAAGCGGAAGATCAACTACCTGAAGGTCCGCCTGCGGGGAACGAAGTCGAACCGCGACGGGATCGGCGCCCGGGTCACGGTGGTCGCCGGCGACAAGCGCTACGTGAAGGTCAACGACGGCAAGTCGGGCTACCTCTCGCACAGCGTGCTGCCGCTCTACTTCGGGCTCGGCGCGGCGACCGAGGTCGATCGCATCGAGGTCGAGTGGCCGTCGGGAGTGGCGCAGGTCGTCGACCCGGTGGGGCCGATCCACCGGCTGGTCGAGGTCGCGGAGCCGAGCGATTGACACCCGCCGACCCCCTTGCTAGCCTGCTCGATCCTGAGCGGGCGGTCGGCCGAGTCGGAGCCGTCCCCCGCGTTTGAAACGAGACAGGCCCGTAGCTCAGCTGGTTAGAGCGCTACGTTGACATCGTAGAGGTCAGCGGTTCGAGTCCGCTCGGGCCTACCAGCTTCTCAGGAGACAGGCACCGGTATCCAGGCCCGTAGCTCAGCTGGTTAGAGCGCTACCTTCACACGGTAGAGGTCAGCGGTTCGAGTCCGCTCGGGCCTACCACTCGCTTCGGGGGACAGCCCGCTACCGCACCACCGGCTGGCCTTCGACGCCCACCGGGATGCGCCAGATGCGGCCGCCCCGCCCCAGGTTGTGGGTCGTCGAGACGTAGATCGACTTCGGGTCGAACTCGCCCTCGCCGAAGGCGATGCTGGCGGCGCCGTAGACGCCCCGGGCGATCAGCACCAGCTGGCCGCTCGCAGGATCGAAGCGCCAGATCTCGCCCGCCGGGCCGTTGGCGGCGACGTAGACGCGCCCTTCGCGGTCCATCGCCAGGCCGTCGTTGGCGGCGTAGGGCCCGGTGCGGGCGACCAGCTGGGCCGCGCCGGCGGGCTTGCCATCGGTGAGCGGCAGCGCCCAGAGCGAGTCGTCGCGCACCACCGGCCGGATGCTCTTGAAGATCTGGGCGACGTAGAGGGTCGAGCCGTCGTCCGAGAGCGCCAGGCCGTTCGGATGGTTGACCGCGGTCGAGAACAGCAGCGGCTTGCGGTCGGCGCCGACGACGTAGATGTCGGCGGTGGCGTCGTCGGTGACCAGGAACGAGCCGTCCTTGCGGACCAGGATGAAGTTGGGATCGCCGATGCCGGTCACCCACTCGGTCCTCTCGCCTTCCGGGGTGATGCGCCAGATGATGCCGTCGCTGTTGCGATCGTCTCGGAAGGCGTTGGTCGGCCCGAAGTCGGCGACCAGCAGGTCCCGCTCGGCGATGCTCGCGACGCCGAGGGTGGTGTGCACGTCCGCCACCCGCCTCACCGTGCCGTCCGGGTGAACCTCCCACAGCGCCCGGTCCAGGGCCTTCGGGTCGTCCGGGGTCGGCGCGGCCTTGCTGGCGGTCACGAACATGCGCCCCTCGCCGTTGAATGCGATCCCCTCGGAGCCGCCGAACGGCTCGAGGAGAATCGGCTCGGGCTCGACCGGGAAGCCCTCGGGCAGGTCGTGGACCTGGGCCGGGGCGGGGGCGGCCATCGCGACCAGGATCAGGGCGAGAAGCGTCGGTCTCATCAGCGGCTCCTTTCGTGCTACGTCCTATACGAGGGCCGGGCGCCCCGGGATCTTTGGGCGGGTAGCCGCCGCCCCGCTCTTGGTGTACAATCGCTCGTCCCGCCGGGCGAGGTCTGTCTCATCCGGCCAACCCCCCGGGCAATCCGAGGACAGATTCGAGCTCGATCCGAGGTAGAACAGTGCCGACAAAGAAGACTCATCGGGGCGCCGCCAAGCGCTTCAAGGTTACCGGTGGCGGCAAGGTCATGCGTCACCACGCCGGCGCCAGCCACAACCTGGGCAAGAAGAGCATCAAGCGCAAGCGCAAGCTGCGCAAGGCGACGCGGGTGGCCGGCCAGTTCGAAAAGAAGGTCAAGGAGATCCTGGGGATCTAAGGTAACTGACTTCGTCGGACCCCCCGGGAGTGAACCGTCCCGGGAGCCGACAGGAGCCGGCGCTGGCCGGCTCTCCAACCGGCCCTCCAGGGCCCAGAAAACGGGGTTCTCAGATGCCTCGCGTCAGACGCGGAAACAAGAAGACCCAACGACGTAAGAAGATCCTCAAGCTCGCGCGGGGCTACTTCGGCACCAAGTCGAAGGCCTACCGCGTGGCTCGCCAGGCGGTCGACCGCTCGCAGGCGTTCGCCTACCGCGATCGACGGCGCAAGAAGCGCGACTTTCGGCGGCTGTGGATCGTGCGCATCAACGCCGCGGCGCGGCTCAACGGCCTCTCCTACAACCGGCTGATGAACGGCCTCAAGCAGGCCGGATGCGAGCTCAATCGCAAGATGCTCGCCGACCTCGCGGTGCGCGACCCCGAGGGGTTCGCGGAGATCGCCGGCGTGGCCAAGCAGGCGCTCGGCCTCGGACAAGAACGACAGGGGTAGGCTCGTGACGAGCCCGCTGACCGAGCTGGCGGAGCTCTCCAGGCAGTTCGCAAAGGAGGCCGCGGAGGTCGCCGATCCGGCGGCCTTCGAGGCGCTGCGCGTGCGCTGGCTGGGGCGCAAGCGCGGCATCGTGCGGCAGCGCCTGGCGGCCTTCAAGGAGGTGCCGCCCGCGGACCGGCGCGACTACGGACAGGCGGTCAACAAGCTCAAGGTCGAGGTCGAAACGGCGCTGGCGGATCTCGAGACCGGGCTGGCCGCGGGCGAGGCGCCGAGAGCTCCGACGCTCGACGTGACGCTGCCCGGCCGCCGGCCGCTGGTGGGCGCCGTGCATCCGGTGAGCCGGGTGGCCGCCGACATCGTCGACATCTTCAGCGGACTCGGCTACAGCGTCGCCGAGGGGCCGGAGATCGAGAACGACTACTACAACTTCCAGGCGCTCAACTTTCCCCCCGACCACCCGGCGCGCGACACCCAGGACACCTTCTTCCTGCGCGACGGCCGCCTGCTGCGCACCCACACCTCACCGGTGCAGATCCGCACCATGAAGGCGCGGCGGCCGCCGATCCGGATCCTCTGCCTGGGGCGGACGTTCCGCTACGACAACGACCTGCGGCACTCGCCGATGTTCCATCAGGTCGAGGGCCTGGCGGTGGCCGAGGGGATCACCTTCGGCCATCTCAAGGGCACGCTCGAGGCGTTCCTCAAGCGGCTGTTCGGCCCCGCGACCGACGTCCGGCTGCGCCCCAGCTACTTCCCCTTCACCGAGCCGTCGGCCGAGGTCGACATCACCTGCACCTTCTGCCGCGGCGACGGCTGCCGGGTCTGCTCGCAGACCGGCTGGATGGAGATCCTCGGCGCCGGTATGGTCGATCCGCGGGTGCTCGAGGAGTGCGGCATCGACCCCGACCGCTACAGCGGCTTCGCGTTCGGGCTGGGGCTCGACCGGGTGGCGATGAACCGCTACGGCATCCCCAACATCCGCGTCCTGTTCGACAACGACGAGCGCCTGCTGCGGCAGGTGAAGCGCTGATGCAGTTCTCCCGCAACTGGCTCGGCCGCTACGTCGATCTGCCCGACAGCGCCGAGGAGCTGGCCGACCGGCTCACCGCCGCCGGGCTGGCGGTCGAGGGCCTCGAGCGCCGCGGCGGCGACGTCGTGCTCGACGTCGACGTCACCACCAACCGCCCCGACTGCATGAACCACCTCGGGCTCGCCCGCGAGGTGGCGGTGCTGTTCGACCGCGAGCTCCGCTGGGCGCCGCCGCGGCTGGTCGAGAGCGGCGAGCGGACCCGGGACCTGGTCGCGGTCGAGCTGGCGACGCCCGACTGTCCGGAGTACGTGGCGCGCGTGGTCCGGGGGATCGAGGTCGGCCCCAGCCCCGGCTGGCTGCGCGAGCATCTCGAGGCGATCGGCCAGCGCTCGATCAACAACGTCGTCGACGTCACCAACTTCGTGCTCTGGGAGACCGGTCAGCCGATTCACGCCTTCGACCTCGACAAGCTGGCGGGTCCCAGGATCGAGGTGCGCTACGCGCGCGCCGGCGAGCGCCTGACCACCCTCGACGGCGAGTCGCGCGAGCTGACGCCGGAGGTGCTGGTGATCGCCGACGCCGAGCGCGCGGTCGCTCTGGCTGGCATCATGGGCGGGCTCGACTCCGAGGTCACGGCGGCCACCCGCGACGTGCTGATCGAGAGCGCGCATTTCGATCGCACCGCGGTGCGGCTCGGCGCGCGCCGGCTCGGCATGCACACCGACGCCAGCCACCGGTTCGAGCGCGGCGCCGATCCGGGCGCCTGCCGCGCGGCCGCCGATCGGGTGGCCGAGCTGCTGTCGGAGGTGGCCGGCGGCACGATCGCGGCAGGCGCCGTCGAGAGCCCGCATCCGGAGTTTTTCGGCGCCTTCGAGGGCACCGTGGACCTGTCCCGGTTGAACGCCTTCGCCGGCGTGGACTATCCGCCCGAGCGAGTCGAGCGCTTCTACCGCGGGCTCGGCTTCGCGCCCCGCCCTGCCGGCGACGGCCGCCTGCGGCTGACCGTCCCGAGCTGGCGCTACTACGACTTCTGGCAGCGCCGCGACGACGGCGAGGTCTGGGAGGCCGACCTGTTCGAAGAGGCGATGCGGATGTTCGGCTTCGACATGATCCCCGCCGCGCTGCCGGCGATCGGGCCGCCCGACCCCGGCGCCAGCGCGGAGCATCTCAAGCGCGAGCGCATTCGCGCGGCCCTGGCCGCCTGCGGCTGCTGCGAGGCGATCAACTTCGCCTTCGGCCACCGCGACGCCGACGCCGCCTTCCCGGGCCTCGATCGGATCGGCGAGCCGGTCGAGATCGCCAACCCGCTGTCGGAGCAGTACGAGGTGATGCGGCGCTCGCTGCTGCCCAATCTGCTCGAGAGCGCGCGCTTCAACCAGCGGCGCGGCGCGTCCGCGGTGCGGCTGTTCGAGATCGGCCGGCTCTTTCCCGGCGGCGAGGCCGACGAGATCGAGGCGGTGGCGGTGCTCGCCGGCGGCAGCTCGCCGACCGCCTGGGATCGGCAGCCACCGGTCGACCTGTTCGAGCTCAAGGGCATCCTCGAGAGCCTGTTCGAGCGCTTCGACGGCGTGCTCGAAGTGCGGCCGGCAGCCCTGGCCGGCTTCGTCGCCGGCACCGGCAGCGAGATCCTGGCCGGTGGCCGGAGCGTCGGCTACCTCGGGCAGGTCGAGGAGCCCGACGCGCCCTATCCCCTGTTCGCCGCGGAGGTGGCGACCTCGGCGCTCGCCGAGGCCGAGCACCCCGAGCCGGTGGTCGCGCCGTCGCGCTTTCCGTCGATCGCCGCCGACCTGACCCTCACCCACGCGCTCGAGGTGCCCTGGGCCGAGATCCGCGGCGCGATCGCCGAGGCCGCGGTCGAGAACCTGAGCGCCTACGGCCTGCGCGAGCGGTATTCGGGCGCCGGTGTTCCCGAGGGCGCGGTCAACTCGACGATCTACTTCCTCTACAATGCCCCCGACCGCTCGCTGACCCAGGAGGAGGTCAACGAGTGGCAGGCGTCGCTGACCGGCAAGCTCCAGCGACGCTTCGGCTGGCGGGGCTGAGAGTCCGCTCGACCGCCCCGCTGACCCGGGCAGGCAACGGACAGGGAGTCGCGATGGATGGCCTGAAGGACCTCGAACAGAAGGTAAGCGCCGCATGCGAGCGGCTCGAGGCGCTGCGCAAGCAGAACCGCACCCTCAAGACCAAGGTCAACAAGCTCGAGAGCGAGCTCGCCGGCGGTGTGGCCGGCGGCTGGCGCGAGGAGCGCGAGGAGGTCCGCAAGCGGGTCTCCCAGCTCGCCCGCGGGCTCGAGGGCCTGGTCTAGCGGATCGGCCCTCGAGCCGGCGCGCAGGGCTCGAGCGGGTGCGTTTCGGCGCCGCCCCACGGGTGGCTCCTGTGCTATAGTCCAGTCGGTTCAAGAACGATGTATCTGCCTCAAAAGGCAGGAGAAAGACACTCGTGACGGCATCCAGGACAACCACGGCAACCGAGGTGGAGATCTTCGGATCCGTCTACAATGTTCGAGGAGAGAAGGACCCCGAGTACCTCCAGGAGCTGGCGCGACTGGTCGACGGCCGCATGCGCGGCATCGCGCAGAAGGTAGCGACGGTCGATTCGGCGAAGATCGCCATCCTGGCGGCGCTCAACATAGCTGACGAACTTTTCCAATGCCAGAGGCATCAGGAAGGGAGTCGAGTCGAAATCGAGGAGAAAGTGACGGCGCTGGCCGGAGAGTTGGACAAGGCTCTCCAGGGCTGAGAATCGGTCCGCCGGCGACGACCGCTTTGAGAAGTGTTTGAGCATCCCCTGTGTGGTTTCGTGATGGGTAACTCATTTGTAGAACCAACACTTCTGTCTTGGGAGTTCTACACCCGCGCGGCCTGTGCCAGCCCCGCTCGAACGGGGACGCTAAAGGCTCGTGGTGCGGACACCCACCTGGTGAGAATCAGGTTCTAAACGGTACCGCCCACACGG
>JBFGLX010000113.1:0-9926 GCA_041575955.1 Thermoanaerobaculia bacterium | reverse complement strand
TCGACGATCGACATGCCGGCGTGGCTGGCCGGAGCGCAAGTGCCGATTCGGGCGATCAACGCCGCCGCGCCCCACCCGACGCGGGTCGAGAGCAACCGCAAGCACGCCGACTTCGAGGCGGTGCTGGTCGACGGCGTCGGTCACTACCTGCACATGACCCGCCCGGCGGAGTTCAACCCGCTGCTGCTCGACGCGATCGCCGGGATCCTGGCCTCGACGGCGGAGGACGCCTGAGGCCCCCAGCGGATCGTAGGCGCCCGAGCCGACGCGCTCGTCGCGCCGATGCTCGCCACCGTAGATCCCGAAGACCGTCGACGCCCGAGTCGGAGGCGAAACACGCCTGAGCGTGCACTCGTAGACCAGGGCATGGAACAAGACGAGAGTGGGGCGGCTGCGGCCGCGGCGCTCGCCGGGAGCCGGCTGACGCGGCTGGCCGAGATCGGCGCGGTTTTCGCCGCCGGTGGCGCGGTCATCGCCCTTGGGTGGCCACTCGTCGACGGCGATCCGCTGAAGCTCCAGGGGGTGATCTGGGTGGCGAACGTGGTGATGCTCGCCACCGTTGGGCTCGCTCTGCGCCTGCGCGGCGAGGGATGGGAGCACCTCGGCCTGCACCTCGGCTCCTTCGGTGGCCGCGACCTTTGGCGAGCCGTGTGGAGGTCTCTGGTCGTGTTCCTGGCGGCCATGGCCGCGTTCGTGCTCGGTGCGATCGTCATGGCCGGCATCGTCGGCAGGCCCGAGCCGGCCGACATGAGCGGCTACAGCTACCTGAGCGGCAATCTGCCGATGCTCGCCATCGCGCTGGTGGCGGTCTTCGTCGCCTCGTCGCTCGGCGAGGAGATCCTCTACCGGGGCTTCCTGATCACCCGCCTGGCGGAGCTCGGCGCCGGGCGCCGGACCGCCTGGAGAGCCGCGCTCGTGGTGAGCGCGATCGTCTTCGGGCTGATCCACTACGCCTGGGGGCCGATGGGGATCGTCCAGACCGCCTTCATGGGCCTCGCGCTCGGCGTCGCCTACCTGGTCGTGGGACGCAACCTGTGGCCGCTGGTTCTGGCCCACTTCTACATGGACGCCCTGCTCCTGGCGCAGATGTACCTCGGGGTAGGGTGAGCTGGTCTTAGAGGGGAATCCAGTGAGAGGAATAGCGAGATTCTGTTCGATGCTCATCGTTCTCTGCTGGGCGACCGGTTCGGGGCTGGTCGCCCAGGAGAACCCGATCGCGGAGTCGGGTGAGCCGGCGATCGAGGTGACGGCCACCGCGGAGGAAGCGGCTCCATCGCCGCCCTTCGACGTCGAGACCGCCGTCGCGGCTTACCTGTCGAGGCAGTCCCCCGAGGAAAAGGCCCGCTCCGACGCCTACTTCGAGGGGGGATACTGGCTCCAGCTCTGGGGTCTGCTCTACACCCTCGGGGTGGCCTGGCTGCTGTTGGGCACCGGGCTGTCGGCGAAGATGAGGGACCTGGCGGAGCGCATCGTCCGCTGGCGCCCGCTGCAGACCGCTCTTTACACGATCGGTTACGTGCTGCTGGCGACGGTGCTGTTCTTCCCGCTGACGGTCTACCAGGGCTTCTTTCGCGAGCACCGGTACGGTCTGGCAACCCAGACCTTCCCCGAGTGGTTGCGCGACTGGGGAGTCGGCCTGGGGGTCAGCTCGCTTCTCATGGCGCTTCTCTTCATGGCGCTCTACGGGGTCTTCCGCAAGCTGCCGCGCACCTGGTGGCTCTGGGGTGGCGTCGTGGGAGTGATCTTCATGATCTTCGCGATCCTCATCGCGCCGGTCTACATCGACCCGCTGTTCAACACCTACACGGCGCTCGAGGACCCGGCGGTCAGGGATCCGATTCTCTCCATGGCACGCGCCAACGGCATCGAGGTGGACAACGTCTATCAGTTCGACGCCTCGCGCCAGACCACCCGGGTCAGCGCCAACGTCAGCGGCTTTCTCGGCACCATGGCCATCCGGCTCAACGACAACCTGCTCAACCGCTGCTCGTTGGCCGAGATCAGGGAGGTCATGGCGCACGAGATCGGCCATTACGTGCTCAATCACATGTACGAGCTGATCGTCTACTTCGGCATCGTCCTGGTGGGCGGATTCGCGTTCGTTCGCTGGTCCTTCGAGCGGGTGCGGGCGCGCTGGGGCCAACGGTGGTCGGTGTCCGGAATCGGCGATCTGGCCGGGATGCCGCTGCTGGTCGCCCTGCTCGCGGTGTACTTCTTCGTCATGACCCCGGTCATGAACACGATCATCCGGGTCAACGAGGCCGAGGCGGACCTGTTCGCCCTGAACGCCGCCCGCGAGCCCGAGGGCGCGGCGGAGGTGGCGCTGAAGCTCGGCGAGTACCGCAAGCTCGACCCCGGCCCGGTCGAGGAGTGGATCTTCTACGACCATCCCAGCGGCCGCAGCCGGATCCACATGGCCATGACCTGGAAGGCCGAGCACCTGGAAGAGTAGGGTCGGATTCGCCCGGGTCAGCAGATGACATCACGAAGAGCGGCCCCGCCCCCCGCGAGCGGGGACGGGGCCTGAAGCGAAAGCCGTGAACGCTGCTAGACGCAGTAGTTGACGTAGGTCGCGGCCTTGTTGCCGTTCGTGTAGCCGCTGCACCCGAGGCTGTTGCAGGCCCGCACGCGGTAGTAGGTGGTCTGCGTCACGTTGACGTCGCGGTCGGTCAACGTGCCCGAGTACTCCAGGAACTGCGGGTTGTAGCTGGAGTTGTAGGAGCCGTAGACCTCGTAGCGCGTTGCCCCGGTCACCGCCGTCCAGCTGAGCCAGTTCTCGCCGTAGCACTTGGCGTTGACGACCAGCAGAGAGCTCGGCGCCGCGGGCACCGTCTGGGCAGCGGTGAGCGAGTAGAGCAGCCGGTTGGGCGAGCCGCTCCCGGGATTGGTCACCACCCCCACGGTCGCGCGGGCGTCGATCTCGGCCTTGACCTGAGCGACGGTCCAGGTCGGGTACTGCTGGCGGATGAGCGCCGCCACACCGGCGACGTGAGGGCTGGCCATGGAGGTGCCGTCCTTGAGCGTGCTGCCGGTGTTGCTCAGGTGGCTGGCGGAGAGGACGCCCTTGCCGGGCCCGAAGATGTTCAGGCACGTACCCCAGTTCGAGGCTTGGGGCGGGGTGTACTGCGCCCGAGCGTCGTTCGTGTCGGTCGCGCCGACGGTGTAGGCCTGGGCCGCCCGGGCCGGCGACTTGGTGCAGGCGTCGACGTTGTCGTTGCCGGCGGCGACGGCGTAGAAGACGCCGGCGTTGACCGAGTTGTTGACCGCGGTGTCGAGTGAGGCGTTGCCAGGACCGCCGAGGCTCATGTTCGCCACCGCCGGCTGGATCCTGTTGGCGGTCACCCAGTCGACGCCCGAGATGATCTGCGCGTAGCTGCCGCTGCCGGAGCAGTTGAGCACCCGAATGCTGTGGATCCGGACGTTCTTGGCGACGCCGTAGGTTGTGCCGCCGATGGTGCCGGAGACGTGCGTCCCGTGACCGTTGCAGTCGTTGCCGTTCTGACCGTCGTTGATGGAGTCGAAGTCCTTCGTCGCCCGCGATCCGAACTCGACGTGGGTCGAGCGGATGCCGCTGTCGAGCACGTAGACGTGGACGTTGGTGCCGTTGTAGTCGTAGATGTACTGCGCGTTGAGAGGCAGGTTGCGCTGATCGATGCGGTCGAGACCCCAGGGCGGGTTGGTCTGGGTGGCGGAGGCCTCGGCGACGCCGTTCTCTTCGACCCAGGCGACCATCGGGCTGCGCGCCATCGCCTGCGCCTGCCGTTCGCTCAGGTTGGCGAACAGCGCGCCGTTCAGCGCGTGCCGCCACACCCGGTCCACGTTGCCGCCATGGGCCAGACTCAGGTGGTCGGCGAACAGGGTCGCCGAGTAGGACTGCTTGAAGACCACGATGTACTCCCGGTCGACCTTTTCGCCCGTGGTGCGGATGAACTGGCCCGCCCAGGCCGCCTGGGCGGCCAGGAGCACCGCTGCGAGGATGACGAGGACCTTGCGAAGAATGGACATTTGACTCTCCTCTTGTCGGCTTGGCCGGCAGCCCGGAGTCCGTCCCCGGGTTGCCGCCGATGGCGGGTCGACGATCGCAAGGCCGGTGCCAGCTCCGCGGGTTCGTCCGTAGCGACCTTCCGGATCTCGGCCTGTCTCCACAAATTGCTGAATCAAGAGGGTTTATACGGACCGACGGCGATTCGTCTGGCGGCGCTCCGGCGAGCGCGCTTCGGGTCCTCGTCCAGCCGCCGGACGGGCTGCCAACCAGGGTGCGCAGTTCTGCAAATTCTTGTGGAAAATGGTCGCAGGACGTGCGACTATTCGCCGCTCGAAAAAGCAGGAAAGGCACGTCGCGCGCAGCATGACCCTCACCGCCGAAGAAGATCTACAGCTCGCGATCGAGCTTCCACACGTCGGTTTTCCGGTCGCCCTCGGGCCGGTGGCCGTGCCCGCCCCGCCCGCCGACTTCCCGATAGGTCCGAGCACGGTCCCGCTCGCCTGGCTGGAGGCGGCCGAGGGGTTCCTCGACTCGTTGCCACCGCCGGCGGCGAGTCTCGGCGGCGCCCTCGATCGGCTGGTCGGAGCCCTGGGCCTCGAGGGCGCGGCCGCCCTCCAGTCGAGGCCGGGCCGAGACCCCCTGGTCCTGGCCGCCAGTGGCCTGATCGGCGAGATTCGCACGGACTCCGAGATCAGTCGGCTGCTGCGCGCCCTGCCCGAGCAGGACCCGGAGGGACGCACCTCGATGCTGGTGCGCGAGCCGGGGATGACCGCCGCGGTGCGCGCCGGTGGCGCCGAGGCCGCCCTGGCCCTGGTGCTGTGGGGCGGGTTCCGTGGGCGCCACCGGAGCGAACCGCTGCTGCGCACCCTGGCGGCGGCGCTCGACCTGCTGCCCGTGGCCGGCCGCGACCGGCCCCTGGCGCGAGCGCGGCGCCGGCGCCGGCACGAGCACCGCCTGGTCTTCCCGGAGCACTACCTGCCCGGCGGCTCGCGGGCGATGACCGCCCTCTACCGCCAGATCGAGATGCTCCTGCGGGGGGACTTGCCGTTGCTCATCCACGGCGAGACCGGCGTCGGCAAGGAGACCATCGCGCGGACTCTGCACTCCTCGTCGCGCCGGGCAAAGGGCCCGTTCGTGGCCCTCAACTGCGCGGCCATACCGGCGGAGCTGCTCGAGGCGGAGCTCTTCGGCGTCTGCAAGCAGGTTGCCACCGGAGTGGCCGCGCGGCCGGGCATCTTCCGCCGCGCCGACCGCGGGACCCTGCTGCTCGACGAGATCAGCGAGATGTCCCCGGCGCTCCAGGCCAAGCTGCTGCGGACGCTCCAGGAGAGCGAGATCCAGCCGCTCGGCGGCAGTCCGTTCAAGGTGGACGTCCGTATCCTGGCGGCCACCAACGCCGACCTTGCCACGCGCATCGACGACGGCCGCTTCCGTCGCGACCTCTACTACCGCCTGGCCGGCGACGTTCTCGAGGTGCCGCCGCTGCGCCACTGCCGCGAGGATATCCCCGCGCTGGTCGAGCGGTTCTTCGAGCGCTTCACCGGCGAGCTCGGCATCCGGCCGCGCGGCCTCTCGGTCACCGCGCTGCGGCTTCTGACCACCTATTCCTGGCCCGGCAACGTGCGCGAGCTCGAGCACGAGGTGCGGCGGCTGGTCTGCCACAGCCACGACGGGCAGGTGATCGGCTCGCAGATGCTGTCCGAAGCGGTCTGCGGCCACCGGCCCCCGGCGCCGGAGGAGGGCGGGCTGCCGTCGGCGCGCCTCCTGAGCCGGCCCCGGGACATGCCGCTGCTGCCGCAGGTGCTGGCTTTCGAGGCCGAGGTCATTCGGGAGACGCTGCGGACTTGCGCCGGCAACCAGACCCACGCGGCCCAGATGCTCGGGCTGTCGCGCAACGGGCTGCTCAAGAAGATGATCCGTCTCGGCATCTAGCGGCTTGGAGAATCAGGGTCGAGGCGGTAGCCTGCGCCCGATTCTCCCGAGCTAGCCTGATGTCGCGCCGGCCGGCTCGGAGACCGGGGCCGGCGCCTCGAAGGGCCTCTGGCTCGTGGCGATCCTGGCGGCCCTCGGTCTCGTGGCCTTGCTGTTGCGCCGCCTCGTCGGCGGCCGGCGGCCGGGCCCGCACGACCCGCGCGCTCCACCCCGTCGGGGTGGTGCCCTCCCCGCTCGCGTTTGCTAGCGTGGATCGGATTCATGTCACGGATCCGTGAAGCGCTGTGCCCTCCGGTCATCGGCCGCGGCCGGGAGAGGCCCTCCGCGGCGGCCGGCGAGCCGCTCCTGGGTAGCTACTTCGTGTCGGCCTATCCGCCGTTCGCCTGCTGGAGCGAGCGCCAGCTCGGGTCGTTCGAAAGCCGCCTGGCGCGGCCACCGGAGACCGCGGCCGGCTTCGGCCTCTACCTGCACATCCCGTTCTGCGCCGAGCGCTGCAGCTACTGCTACTACCTCGCCTACGACGGCGTATCGACGGTGATCGATCGGTATCTCGAGCTGCTGGCGCGCGAGCTCGAGCTCTACGCCGAGCGGCCCCTGCTGGCCGGGCGGCTGCCGTCCTTCGTCTACTTCGGCGGCGGCACGCCGTCGCTGCTGACGCCGCGGCGGATCCGGACGCTCCTCGCCGGCGTGCAGCGGACCTTCTCGTGGCGTGATGCCCGGGAGGTGAGCTTCGAGTGCGCGCCCCTGTCGGTGACGACGGCGAAGCTCGAGGCTCTACGCGAGCTCGGGGTGACGCGGGTCAGCCTGGGCGTCCAGCAGCTCGACGACGAGGTGCTGCGCCTCAACGGCCGCATCCACCTGGCCGCCGACGTGGAGCGCGCGTTCAAACGGATTGGCGACGTCGGCTTCGAGGTGGTCAACGTCGATCTGATCGCGGGGCTGATCGGCGAGACCGACGCCTCGTTCGACGCCAGCCTGGAGCGGGTCATGGAGATGGCCCCCGACAGCGTGACGATCTACCTGCTCGAGATCCCCCACAACACTCCCCTCTACCGGTCGATTCGCGCCGGGACCGTGGCGGTGCCGCCCGTCGGCTGGGAGCGCAAGCGCGCCCGCGTGGCGCGCGGCTTCGAGCGCCTCGAGGCGGCGGGCTACACCGTGCGCAGCGCCTACGCCGCGGTGCGCGACCCGGAGCGGCAGCCGTTTCTCTATCAGGACGAGCAGTACCGCGGGGTGGATCTCCTGGGCGTCGGGGCCTCGTCGTTCTCGTACCTCGCGGGCGTCCATCACCAGAACGTCGCCGACCTCTCCGGCTACCTGCGACAAGTGTCCGACGACCGCTTGCCGCTCTGGCGGGCCTACGAGCTCTCCGCCGAGGAGCGCCTCGTCCGGGAGCTCGTCCTGCAGCTCAAGCTGGGTCGCGTGGAGACCGCTAGCCTGCGGGCGCGCTCGGGCATCGACCCGCTGGAGCGCTTCGCTCCCGTCCTCGAGCGGCTGGTCGAGGCCGGCTACCTGACGCTGGAAGGCACGACGATCGTCGTCACTCGCCGGGGGCTGCTGCGGGTCGACCGCCTGGTACGTGAGCTCTATCTGCCGCCGCATGCGAGCGTCGCCCCCTCCGAGCCGGCGGGGTGCGTGCCGATGGGCGATCTCGACGCCTGAGCCCCGATCCTCGCGCTCGCTCCGTCGGGCCTCTTCGGGCTTCGGCCCCCGGGGCTGCGAGCGCATAAACTCTAGCCCGCATGACGGACCTCCTGTGGGTGGCGATCGGAGTGCTGCTCCTCTACGCCGGCGGCGAAGCGCTCGTCGGCGGCGCCAAGAAGCTGGCCGTGCGCTTCGGCGTGCAGCCGATGGTGATCGGGCTGACGGTCGTCGCCCTCGGCACCTCGATGCCCGAGCTCGCCGCGACCCTGACGGCGGCGCTCGAGGACGCTCCCGAGGTCGCCTTCGGCAACGTCGTCGGCTCCAACATCGCCAATCTGGGCCTGGTGCTCGGCCTGGGAGCGGTGCTCTACACGCTGCACGTGAGGGCGCTTTTCTTCTGGCGCGAGGTGCCCTTCATGCTGGGATCGAGCGTTCTGATGATGGTCTTCGCCTGGAACGGCGCGCTCGGTCGCTGGGAAGCGGTCGTGCTCCTGCTGCTGCTCGTCATGTTCCTGGCGGTGCAGTTCCGGACCGAGAAGGAGAAGCCGGAGATCGGCCGCGAGTTCGAGACCGAGTACGCGGCGGCCGGGGCGGCCCACACCGCGTGGCTGGTGGGCCTGATCGCGGTCGGCATCGTGGCTCTCACGCTGGGCGCCAAGGCGCTGATCGCCGGCGCCGTGGGGCTGGCGCGCGCGGTGGGGATCGAAGAGCGGGTGATCGGCCTGACCCTGGTCGCCTTCGGCACCAGCCTGCCCGAGCTGGCCGGGACGCTGGTCGCCGCGGCCAAGCGCGAAGGCGACATCATCCTCGGCAACCTGATCGGGTCGAACGTCTTCAACATCCTGTTCATCCTCGGCGTGAGCGTGCTGGTCCGCCCGATCCGGGTCGCCGCGGAGACCGCCGAGATCGACCTCGGGGTGATGCTCGCCCTGAGCCTGCTGGTGTGGCTGCTGATGGTCCGGGGCAGGCGGCTCGGCCGCTGGGAGGGGGTCACCCTGATGCTCCTCTACGCCATCTACATCGGCTGGCTGTTTGTCGTGGGCTAGCCCGATGATGACGGGGGCAGGGTAGAGATGTTCGCGGTCCTGTTCGAGGTCGTCATCGTCTTCGGCGCCGCGCTGGTGGTGATGCTGGTCAGCCACCGTCTGCGCATACCGGCGATCATCGGTTTCCTGCTGACCGGCCTGCTGATCGGGCCGTCCGGTCTGGCGCTGGTCCCCGAAGCCGCGCACGTCGAGTCGTTCGCCGAGCTGGCGGTGGTCCTGATGCTGTTCGTCATCGGCCTCGAGCTGTCCAAGGAGGAGCTCGGCCGGCTCGGACGGATCTTCATGCTGGGCGGCCTGTTGCAGAGCCTGGCGACGGCGGCGCTCGGAGCCGTGGCGGCCCGCATACTGGGTGCGGGCTGGCCGCTGGCCGTCTTCTGCGGCTTCGTCATCACCCTGAGCAGCACCGCGATCGTGATCAAGCTGCAGGCCGATCGGCGCGAGAGCAGCACGCCGCACGGCCGACTGTCGCTCGCGATGCTGCTCTTCCAGGACATCCTGATCGTGCCGATGCTGCTGCTGGTGCCGGTGCTGGCGAGCAGCGGCGCGAGCCCCGGGGAAGCCGGCCTGTGGCCGACCCTGGTGCGCTCGGGTCAGGGCCTGCTGGTCGTCGCGGCCGTCTTCGTGGTGGGGCGCATCCTGATGCCGCGCCTGATCGGCCGGCTGGCGGAGTCGGGGATCCACGAGCTGCTGATCCTGGCGGCCCTGTTCACCTGCCTGGGCGCCGCCCTGCTGACCCACCACCTGGGGCTGTCGCTGGCGCTCGGCGGCTTCCTGGCCGGCGCGGCCCTGGCCGACTCGGATCTGCGCTACCAGATCCAGGCCGAGGTGGCGCCGTTCCGCGACGTCCTGTCGAGCATCTTCTTCACTTCGATCGGCATGCTCCTGCCGCTCGGGTTCTTGCGCGGTCACGCCCTGGAGATCGTCGCCCTGACCCTCGCGATCGTGGTCGGCAAGGCGTTGATCGTCCTGGCGGCCGCGCGCGTGCTGGGCTACTCGATGCGGCCGGCGCTGCTGAGCGCGCTCGCCCTGAGCCAGATCGGCGAGTTCGCGTTCGTTCTGCTGCAGGCCGGCTCCGCCGAAGGGCTGGTCCCGGCCGACGTCTACTCGCTGCTGATCGCGGGCAGCGTGCTGTCGATGCTCCTGACCCCGCTCGTCGTGGCCGCCGCCGGCCCCCTGCTGAGGCGGCTGGAGCCGCCCGCGCAGCGGCTGGAGGCCGAGCGGCCGGCGGCGACGCGCCGCGGGCACGCGGTCATCGCCGGCTGCGGCCTCAACGGCCGCCACATCGCGCGCGTGCTGCGACAGGCCGGCAAGCACTTCGA
>JBFGLX010000112.1:0-10102 GCA_041575955.1 Thermoanaerobaculia bacterium | reverse complement strand
TACCCCATCGCCCGCAGGTGCTCGAGCTGCACCTCGAGCTCCTCGGCGGTCAGGTCGTCGCGGATCTCCTCGTCGCCGCCCTCGTCGCGGTCGGCGCCGGCCCCGATGCCGGGCGTGCCCCAGAAGGCGAGGGGGCCCGGCCGCGCCCGCTCGCCGAGCTGGTCCTCGACCAGCTCGAGGCACATCTCGACCAGCTCGTAGGCGAGGGCGCCCAGCCCCACGGTTCGCTCGCGCCAGCCGGCCTCGTCGGCGCCAACCGTCTCCTCGAACACGACCGCCCGACGCTCGGAGTCCGGACGGCGCAGGACCAGCGAGAAGGTCGCCCGGTAGGCCCCGAGCCCCGACTTCTCGAACCGGGCTCGATCGACGCCGTAGCCGAGCTCGACCCTGGCGTCGCCGGGAATCACCACCCGGGCGCACCAGTGGTCGCGCTCGACCACCCGCCGCTTGACGCCGTTGATCTGGACCTCCCCTTGATGCTCCGGCCGCGCGAACCGATAGCTGTCGCGGTCGACGAACCGGTAGCCGCTCGGCGGGCGCACCGGCGGCCCGTCGGGACGCGGCAGCGCCGCGAGCTCGGGGCAGTGATCGCGGGCGTAGCGGCTCGGGCGGTTGAGCCGGAAGCCGGGCGCCCACTCCCAGACGGTCCGGCCGCCCCGATCCACCTCGAAGGCGCGGCCGTTGTTGCTCGAGGAGATCAGGACGTTGCCGTTCGGCAGCGGCTGCTGCGAGCCGCCGGTGGACGAATGGAAGCCGGTCGCGGTATAGCGCCAGAGGGTCGAGCCGTCGCGCGGGTCGATCTCGATCACCTCGCTCCGGCGGTCGGTCCAGTAGCTCTTGTAGCGGTTGTCGAAGATCAGGATGTTGCCGTTGCGCTCGCTCTCGGGCCCGACCATGAGCGCCTCGTGCTGGAGGCTGAGGTCGCCCTGGTACGTCCAGACGATCTCGCTTGTGCGCTTGTCGACGATCAGCACCAGGTTCAGGTTGCGGGCGCTGAGCAGGACGTTGCCGGGGCGGAAGCGCTCGTCGCCGGCCCGGAACCAGGGGTTCTCCGGCAGCTCCTGCACCGAGTTGAGATGTACCGGGTCGCCCGGCGAGCGGTTCCCTCGGGCCTCGATCCAGTGCGCCAGCGCCTCGAGCGAGCGCCACTCCCAGACGATGCCGCCAGTGGCGTCGACCTCGAAGACGTCGTCCCCGGTGCCACCGTCGGCGCGGTTGAGAAACATCGTGTTGCCGCCGGCGAGCCGGATGACGTCGTGGTGCGGGAAGCGGCCCTCGAAGGTAGCGCTCCAGATCTTGTCGCCTTGCCAATCGTGCTCGATCACCGCTCGCCCCGTGCTGATCCCGAGCAGCGAGCAGTCGGCGGTCAGGCGGACGCGCGTCTTCATCCGCACCTCGGGCCAGGCGCGCACGACGTCGCCTCGCATGTCGATCAACACGGGGTATCGCCCGCGTTCGAGATCGAGGGTGTAGCCGTTCCACGCCGCATTCGGATCGTAGATGGTGACGCCGCTTGCCGGCTCCGGGTCCGGCCGCTCGCACGCGCCGAAGAGCAGCGTCAGAGCCAGCATGTAGAAGAAGAACCGCACGGGAGTCTCGGTGACAGTCGACTTTACTCGGAGCCGGCGTCGACCTTCCGGCGCGTCGAGCTACGTATACTGTCACCGTAATCGGTGGATGCTAAGATCGCCCGGTTTTGAATGCCGCGCGCCGATTGCCGACGATCTTCATTCTGCTGCCGCTCGCTCTCGCCTGCGTTGCCTGCGGCGATTCCGGGTCCGGGCTCGGTCCCGGCGACTGGCCGCGCTTCCGCGGTCCGGACGGCCTGGGCATCGCCGCCGAGGGGCCGCTGCCGACCACCTGGAGCGAGAACGGCGCCAACGTTCGCTGGCGCAGCGAGCTGCCGGGCTCCGGCGGCTCTTCGCCGATCGTCGCCGGGGGCCGCGTCTACCTGGCGATCGTCGAGGACCGGGACGACCGGCTCGATCACGGCCTGGTGGCGGTCGATGCCGGCAGCGGCGAGCTGCTGTGGAAGACGACGGTCTCGAGCCGCAGGAAGCTGACCCTGCGCAACCGCTTCGGCGTCCACTCCGGAGCGACGCCGGTGACCGACGGCGAGACGGTCTTCGTCTACTTCGGCGCCGAGCTGGCCGCGGTCGGCCTCGACGGCGAGCTCCTCTGGGTCGAGACGGTCGAAGACGATTTCGAGCAGACCACCCGCTACGGCGCCGGCTCGTCGCCGATCCTGGTCGGCGACTCGATCGTCGTCCTGCAGGACAAGGAGTACGCGGAGAACGACGACGTCGGCTGGCTGGCGTCGTTCGACAAGCAGACCGGCGCGCTCGAGTGGCGGACCGAGTTCGCCACCGGCTGCTGCTCGTACGTCACTCCGGTGGTGCGCGAGACGGCCGGCGGGCCCGAGATCCTGGTGGCGCTGGCGCGCGAGGTCGTCGCCTTCAGCGCCGCCAGCGGCGAGCGGCTGTGGGCGGACGATCAGGACATGAACCAACCGGTCTCCAGCCCGGTCCTGGTCGACGACCTGCTGTGCGTCGCCTCCGGCGCTCACAACGTGCGCGAGACGGTCTGCCGGCGGCTGAGCGGCAGCGGCAAGGAGACCCGGGTCGAAGTGCTCTGGCGTACCAACCGCACGGTCTCCGAGACCGCCTCGCCGCTGCTCTACGGCGACCGTCTCTACGTCATGGTGCAGCAGGGGGTGATCACCTCCTACGACTCGCTGACCGGCAGGATCCTCGGGCGCGCGCGGCTCGGTTCCGGCGCCTATCATGCCTCTCTGGTGGCCGGCGACGGCAAGATCTACGCGCTCAACAACGAGGGGGTGGCGACCGTCATGGCGGCCGGAGGCGAGCTCGAGATCCTGGCCGTAAACGACCTCGGCGAGCCGCTCAGTATCGCCACGCCGGCGATCGCCGACGGCCGGCTCTACGTGCGTACCGACAGCGGCCTGGTGTGCATCGAGGAGAGCGCCCCTACGACGTAGGAATCCCGCGCATGCCGGTGATCTTCTCGGTCAGCGTGCGCAGCTCGTCGGCGATCGCCAGGGTGCTGCGCACCGCCTGGGCCACCGCCTCCTGGATCTCGGGCGTCGTCGCGTGCCGCTCCAGAAACTCGCGCCCCTCCCGGTAGTGGTTGATCTCCTCCGGATGGATGGTGCTCTCGTAGAGGCGCGCGGTCTCCTCGTCGCCGACCGTGCGGCAGAAGGAGATGAACTGGGCGTTGCGGATCTCGGCGATCGCCTCGCTGGCGAACGGGCCGGCGGCGATCCGCTCGGGGGTGGTGCGGAGCGTCCGCATGTACTCGTAGAGCGGCGAGTGGCCGTCGGCGAGCGGGTCGAAGCCGCTCACGTCCTCGCCCAGCTCGGCCAGGCGGTCGCTGATCAGGCGATAGTGCTTCATCTCGTCGCCGCACTGGTGGGCGAGCACGAACTTGCCGTCGAGCTCCGGGGTGGTGGTCATCCAGAAGCCGGCGATCTCGGCCGCTTCGAGCTCGCTGCCCAGGGCCAGCTTGAGCAGGGTCACGACCTCAACCCGGCCGTCGGATTCCGATTCGAGGGTCTCGTGCTCGCCGAGCCGGGCGAACAGCCGGTCCATCTCGCGCACCATCTCGGCGACGAATTCCGTGGCGTCCATCACCGGCTCTCCTCGGGCGCCCGGTTGGCGGCCGCCTCGTCGCCGACCACCAGCACCACCTTGCCGAACTGATCGCGGCTCTCGAGCACCTCCTGGGCGGCCGGCGCCTCGGCCAGCGGAAAGGTGCGATCGACCACCGGTCGCAGGCTGCCGGCCTCGACGAATCGCAGCAGCGAGCGCAGCTCGGCGGTGCTGCCCATGGTCGAGCCCAGGATCGACAGGCTCTTGAAGAAGACCGCGCGCAGGTTGAGGCGCGCCTCGGCGCCCGCGGTCGCGCCGCACAAGACGACCCGCCCGGCCCAACCGAGCGCCCGGAAGCTCTGCTCGAAGACCTCGCCCCCAACGTGGTCGAAGACCACCTCGACACCCTTGCCGCCGGTGATCTTGCGCGCCTCCTTGGCGAAGTCGGTCTGCCGGTAGTCGAGCGCGTGGGTGGCGCCGAGCTCGAGCGCCCGATCGAGCTTTTCGCGGCTGCCGGCGGTGGCGATGATGTGGCGCGCGCCGAGCAGCTTGGCGATCTGGATGCCGGCGCTCGACACCCCGGAGCCGGCGGCGTGGATCAGCACGTCTTCGAGCGGCCGCAGGCGGGCGCGCGCGGTGAGCATGTGCCAGGCGGTCAAGAAGACCAGCGGCAGCGCCGCCGCTTCGACGTACGAAAGGCCCCGAGGCAGCGGCAGGATGTTGCGCCGAGGCACGACGATGAGCTCGGCGTAGCCGCCGTTGCGATGCTCGCCGAGGATGCCGTAACGGCGGCAGTACATGTCCTCGCCCACCAGGCAGCGCTCGCAGTTGCCGCACGAGAGCCCGGGTGCGAGCAGGGTCGGCTGCCCGGGCTCGACGTCGTCGACCACCTCGCCGACCGCGTCGACGTCGCCGGCGATCTCGGAGCCCGGGATGAGCGGCAGCGGGTACTTGTAGGTGTCGAGGCCGCGACGCACCCAGAGGTCGAGGTGATTGAGGGCGCAGGCGCGGATCCTGACCCGCACTTCGTCGGCGCGCGGCTCGGGGTCCGGGAGCTCGAGCCACTCGAGAACCTCCGGGCCGCCGTGGCGGGAGATCTGGAACGCGCGCATGCCGCGAGTCTACCGGAGGCGACTCGGCGGTAGACTGCGCACGATGAGGACAGTCGCCATCGCCGGCATCTCCCTCTTCGGCCTCGCGGCCCTTCTCGACGCGCCACCGGCGCCGGCGCGGGCTGCTGCCGCCGAGCCCGGGGCGGGCGTCGCCCGTCTGGCCCTGCTCGACCTGCGCGGCGAGCGCGTCTCGGTGCGCTACTCGGCGGGGGCGCTGCAGCGGGCCTCGCAGATCCAGGATCCGTTCGAGCTCCTGGCCGGCGACTTCGCCCGCTGGAGCGGGCAGAAGGGGCGCCTGGCGGTCCTGCTGCTCGGCCGCGACGACTGGGAGCGGGCCGGCATCGGGATGCCCTACGGACTGCCCGCGCGGGTTCACGGCTCGAGCGTGGCGGTGGCGGCCTGGGGGGACTCCGGCTCGGTCGAGCTCTGGGGGCGGCTGCTCGGCTGGGATCTGCCGGTGGTCGACGACGCGCCGCTGCGCAGCACCGCCGACGAGGCCGCGAGCCTGGTTCCGACCGACCTGCTCGGGTTGTTCGAGGGGGCGCGCGTCCTGATCGAGCAGGCGAGCTATCGGGGCGAGGAGACGTGGATCGGCGAGGTGGTCGCGCACACCGTCGCGGCGACGGTGATCGCGCGCTCGCCGGGCGGCGGCACCGCCGGCGCGGCGCGCCTCTACCGCAGCCTGGTGGCGGCGCGCGAGGGCGAGGCGCTGCCGCTCTCGGCCTACCGGAGCGGGCTGTCGCTCGAGGACTGGCTCTGGTTCCAGGCGCGCTTCTTCGAGGCGGCGCTGCTGATCCTCGAGGCCGACCAGCGCGGCGCCGCCAAGGCCATCTTCCGGACGGCGCGCCGCAGCGACGGCCGCATCTCGCGCGCCGACCTGCTCGGCCGCTACCCGGGCCTCGCCGTCTGGCTTCGCGAGCGCTTCGCCCCGCCCGCGCCCTCCTGAATCCGACGGTCCCGCCGGGGTTGAAAGGCGAGTGCTCTCCCCTTTCTCCACAGCCTCGGCGCCCTTGCTGTGACAGATTCAATTGTCGCTATAAGTCTCTAACTCCACAATCGACTCCACGGCTCGCCGAGCTGCCGAACGCGAGTCCTTCCGGAGATAGAGATGAAGAGATTCTGGCTACTCACGACGGTTCTGGTCCTGGCCGCGGCGCCGTCCGCGGCGAGCTCGTTCGGCTTCGGCGTCGCCTATCTGGACACCGAGGGCGCCGCGGACGACAACGGGGCCGCGGTCAGGCTGAGCCTGGACGCCGGCGAGCGATGGAACCTCGACCTGCGCGCGTCCTTCTTCGACGGCCACGGTTTCGTGCTCGGGCCGCGGACCGTCGACATCGAGGCGACGCCGATCGACCTCGGTCTGTCGTACGGTTTCAACACGGGCGGCAAGGCGACGGTCTACGTCGGTGGCGGCGTCAGCTACACCCTCTTCAAGTCGGAGCTCTTCAACGTCGCCCGTGGCGAGCGTGAGCAGAGCCGGATCGAGAACGAGCCCGGATGGTACGCCCTGGTCGGCGTCGAGCGGCCGTTCCAGAATCACATCGGCTTCTTCCTCGAGGCGGTCTATCGCCAGAACAAGCCGACGTTGGAGGGCGACGGCCTCGCCGAGTTCGGCAGCGTCGCGGTCGATTTCGCCGGCGCCGGAGCGATGGTCGGGCTCTTCTACGGCTGGTAGCGGTTCGGGTCGTCTGCCAACCCGGATCCCCTTTCGATTCCCTTCTCTAGCGGCTAGGCTAGGGTGCGCTTCCGGGGCGATCGCCGGAAGCGCCTTCTTTCTTCGCCGAGCCGGGCCTCGCGGCGTAGACTGACGCCCGGCGCCGCGCGCTCCAGCCGTGCGGCAAGCGCATCCCCGGCGGACACGACCGCGATGACCGATTCGGCACCAGCCCAGACCCACGAGACGGCGAAAGATCCGGTGTGCGGCATGGCCGTCGCCGAGGACTCGCCCCACCGCGCCACCCACGACGGCGTCGAGTATCGCTTCTGCTGCGCCGGCTGCGCCACCCGCTTCCGGGAGGCGCCCGAGAGCTTCCTGGCCGGCGGATCCGGCGACCGCCGACCTGGCGGCGAGAGCCGGCCGGCGGCCTTCTACACCTGTCCGATGCACCCCGAGGTGCGGCAGCCGGAGCCCGGCGACTGCCCGAGCTGCGGCATGGCGCTCGAGCCCGAGATCGATCCGCGGTCGGCGCCGGGGGCCACCGAATGGACCTGCCCGATGCACCCGGAGGTGGTGCGCGACGCGCCGGGCGACTGCCCGATCTGCGGCATGGCGCTCGAGCCCCGCGAGGTGGCCGCCGAGCCCGCCGAGAACCCGGAGCTGGTCGACATGACTCGCCGCCTCTGGGTCAGCGCGCTGCTCACCCTGCCGCTCTTTTCGATCGCCATGTCGGAGATGGTCGGCGTGCGGCTCGCGGCCGGCCTGCCGGGGCGGCTGCAGGGCTGGATCCAGCTCGTCCTGGCCACGCCGGTCGTCGTCTGGGGAGGGTGGCCGTTCTTCGTCCGCGCCTGGCGCTCGATCGTCCGCCGCAGCCTCAACATGTTCACCCTGATCGGCCTCGGCGTCGGCGCGGCCTACGCCTACAGCGTCGCGGCGCAGCTCGTGCCAGCCTGGTTCCCGCAGTCGTTCCGCCAGGCCGACGGCTCGGTCGCCGTCTACTTCGAAGCCGCCGCCGTGATCACCACCCTGGTGCTGCTCGGCCAGGTCCTGGAGCTGCGGGCGCGAAGCCGAACGGGGGCCGCCGTCCGGGCGCTGCTCGGGTTGGCGCCCAGGAGCGCGCGCAAGGTGTTCGCCGACGGCGCCGAGCGCGACGTGCCGCTGGCCGAGATCGCGGTCGGCGATCGGCTGCGCGTGCGCCCGGGCGAGAAGGTGCCGGCCGACGGCGTGGTGGTCGAAGGCTCGAGCTCGGTGGACGAGAGCATGGTCTCGGGCGAGCCGCTGCCGGTGGCGAAGGCCGCCGGCGACCGGCTGATCGGCGCCACGGTAAACGGCACCGGTTCGCTGTTGATGGAAGCCGAGCGGGTCGGCGCCGACACCCTGCTCGCGCAGATCGTGCGCATGGTGTCCGAAGCCCAGCGCAGCCGCGCGCCGATCCAGCGGCTGGCCGACACGGTCGCCGGCTACTTCGTGCCCGCCGTCGTCCTGGTCGCGGTGGCGACCTTCGCGCTCTGGGCGCTCCTCGGTCCGGAGCCCGCCCTGGCCTACGCCGTGATCAACAGCGTGGCGGTGCTGATCATCGCCTGCCCGTGCGCCCTGGGCCTCGCCACGCCGATGTCGATCATGGTGGCCACCGGCCGGGGCGCCGGCGCCGGCGTCCTCTTCCGCGACGCCGAGGCGATCGAGGTGCTGGGCAGGGTGGACACCCTGCTGGTGGACAAGACCGGCACCCTGACCGAAGGCAAGCCGCGACTGGTCGGGGTGACGGCGGCGGCCGGCCGGAGCGAGGACGAGCTGCTCGGCTGGGCGGCGAGCCTCGAGCGCGCCAGCGAGCATCCGCTGGCCGACGCCATCGTCGCCGGCGCCGCGGCGCGCGGCGCGGCCATGCTCGAGGTCGGGGAGTTCGAATCGATCACCGGCAAGGGGGTGCGCGGCCGGGTGGGCGACCGGCGGGTGGCGCTCGGCAACCGCGCCCTGCTGGAGGATCTCGAGGTCGAGCCCGGCGGCCTGGAAACGGCGGCCGAGACCGCCCAGGCGGCGGGCGAGACGGTGGTCTTCGTCGCCGTCGATGGCGAGCTCGCGGGGCTCCTGCGGGTCGCCGACCCGATCAAGCCCGACGCCGCCGCGGTGCTCGACAAGCTGCGCCGGGAGGGGGTGCGGGTGGTCATGGTGACCGGCGACAGCCGCGCGACGGCGCGGGCGGTGGCGGCTGAGCTGAAGATCGACGAGGTCGAAGCCGAGGTGCTGCCCGACCACAAGGTCGCCACCGTCCGGCGCTTCCAGCAGCTCGGCCACCGGGTAGCGATGGCGGGCGACGGCATCAACGACGCGCCGGCGCTCGCCCAGGCCGACGTCGGCATCGCCATGGGGACAGGCACCGACGTCGCGATCGAGAGCGCCGGCGTCACCCTGGTCAAGGGGGAGCTGAGCGGCGTCGGGCGCGCGCTCCGCCTGAGCCGCGCGACCATGGCCAATATTCGCCAGAATCTCTTCTTCGCCTTTATCTACAATATGCTCGGAGTGCCGCTGGCGGCCGGTGCGCTCTACCCGTTTCTCGGTTGGCTGCTGAGCCCGATGGTGGCCGCGGCGGCGATGAGCTTCAGCTCGGTATCGGTCATCGCCAACGCGCTCCGGCTGCGCAACGCACGACTCTGATCGACAGACTACGATCGCCACACACGCTCTGAGAAGGAATCCAGGTATGTCCAGAACCCTTAGACTGCTACTGCTCCTGCCCCTCGGCCTCGGCCAGGGCCTCTTCCTGCCGGCCTGCGCCGGCGAGGTCGCGGCCGAGCCGAAGTTCCACGACGTTCGCGCCCAGACCGAGGAGTTCCTGCGCTACAACGACGAGATCGTCCTGACCGCCGAGCAGCAGGAGGTCTTCCGCGAAGCGCTGACCCCGCTGCCGGCGCCTTGCTGTTCGGATCGCAGCGCGTTGACCTGCTGCTGTCCGTGCAATCAGGCCCGCACCTGGTGGGGGCTGACCAAGCACCTGATCGCCGAGCGCGGCTTCGACGCCGAGCAGACGCGCGCCAAGGTGGCGGAGTGGTTCGCGTTCACCCACCCCGAAGGCGCCGAGGGCAAGGCGTGCTACAGCGGCCGCTGCCCGCTGCCGTTCGCCCAGGACGGCTGCGGCGGCATGAGGGCCGGCGAGGTGTCGTTCTAGCCTGAGGCCGGGCGTCCGGGCGGATCATGGCGCACGCTCACGGGCACTCGCGCCCTCCGGCCGCGGGCGGCGAGAGCACGCTGGCCCTCCATCGCCGGTCGCTGACCCTGGCCCTGGTGCTGGTGGCCGGCTACGCGGTGGCCGAGGTGATCGGCGGCCTGCTCACCGGCTCGCTGGCGCTGCTCGCCGACGCCGGGCACATGCTCTCGGACGCCGCGGCGCTGGGGCTCAGCCTGTTCGCGCTGCGCATCGCCCGGCGGCCGCCGACCCGCGAGCGCACCTACGGCTTCCACCGCACCGAGATCCTGGCGGCGTTGATCAACGGCGCCACCCTGATCGCGCTGTCGATCCTCATCTTCGTCGAGGCGTGGGAGCGCTTCCAGACGCCGTCCGAAGTGCGCGGCGCGGCCCTGATGGGGGTGGCGCTCGGCGGCCTGGCGGTCAATCTCAGCGCGCTGAAGATCCTGAACGACGGCCGCAAGGAGAGCCTCAACCTGCGCGGCGCCTGGCTCCACGTCCTGACCGACACCCTCGGCAGCGTCCAGGCGATCGCCGCCGGCGC
>JBFGLX010000111.1:0-10184 GCA_041575955.1 Thermoanaerobaculia bacterium | reverse complement strand
CGCGCGAAACCTCTCGGCGCCCACCGGCATCGAAAGCAGCGTTCGAGCTGCTGGAGGTGGAGATATGTCCGTAGATTCCTACATCAGACCCGTCGATGCCCTCGAAGTCGTGATGCCGACCTGCAAGCCGCCCCGCTTGCTGAAAGGACAGAAGGCCCTCGTCACCGGCGCCAACTCCGGCATCGGAAGGGGCGCGGCGCTCGCCCTCGCGCAAGCGGGAGCGGACGTGATGGTCAACTTCTACTCGAACCCCGAGGCCGCCGAGGAGGTGGTCGACGCGGTCCGCGAGGCGGGCTCCGAGGGCGCCTCCTTCCGGGCCGACGTCTCGCAGGAAAACCAGGTGCGGGCGATGTTCGAGCGCATGTTCGACCAGTTCGGCACCATCGACATCCTGGTCAACAACGCGGGTCTGCAGCTCGACGCGCCGTTCGACCAGATGACCCTCGCGCAGTGGAACGGCGTGCTCGCCGTCAACCTCACCGGGCAGTTCCTCTGCGCTCGCGAGGCGGTGCGCGAGTTCAAGCGCCGCGGGGTGGTGCCGGAGGTCTCGTGCGCTGCCGGCAAGATCATCTGCATCAGCTCGGTGCACGACCGCATTCCCTGGGCCGGGCACGTGAACTACGCCGCCTCGAAAGGGGGCGTGATGCTGATGATGATGAGCATCGCCCAGGAGCTGGCGCCTCACCGCATCCGGGTCAACAGCGTCTGCCCGGGCGCCATCCGCACGCCGATCAACACCTCCGCCTGGAGCACGCCGGAGGCGCTCGAGCACCTCCTGCAGCTGATCCCCTACAAGCGCATCGGCGAGGTCGAGGACATCGGCCGCGCCGTGGTCTGGCTGGCCTCCGATCAGTCGGACTACGTGACCGGAACCAACCTCTACATCGACGGCGGCATGACGCTCTATCCGGGGTTCGCCACGGGGGGCTGACGATGGCGCTGCTGCCCGACAGGGTGACGGTCATAACCGGGGCGAGCGGCAATCTCGGTAGCGCCGCCGCGGCCGCTTTCGGCGAGGCGGGCGCCCGTCTGGTGCTCGTCGACCGCTCGCTCGAGCGGCTGCAGAGCCTGGCGGCCTCGATGACGGGCGTCGCCGAGCCGCTGCTGGTCGGCGACGTAAATCTCCAGGACGGCGCGGCGGTCGCCGGCATCTTCGAGCGGGCGCTCGGGCGCTTCGGCCGCGTCGATGTCCTGTTCAACACCGTCGGCGCCTACCGCGGCGGCACGCCGCTCGCGGAGGAGGAGATCTCGAGCTGGGACCTCGTGTTCGCGGTCAACCTCAGGACGACGCTGCTGACCTGCCGTGCGGCGCTGCCGGCCATGCTCCGCCAGGGCGCCGGCCGGATCATCAACACGATCAGCCGCAACGCCTTCGCCGGCGTCGCCGGCGCGGCCGCCTACAGCGCCGCCAAGGCCGCGGTGCTGCGCCTGAGCGAGAGCCTGGCGCAGGAGGTCAAGGACGCCGGCGTCAACGTCAACTGCGTCGTGCCGGGCACCATCGACACGCCCCAGAACCGGGCTTCGTCGCCGGCGGCCGACTTCAGCCGATGGGTCGATGCGCGCGCCATCGCCGACGTGGCGGTCTTTCTCGCCTCAGACGCCGCGCGCGCGGTCACCGGCGCGGCGCTGCCCGTCTACGGCAGGAGCTGAGACGGCGGTGATCCGGATCCACGTCCGCTACCCACTGGGCGACGGGCGCATCGTCTTGCGCACCGATCGGGACTGGGAGGCCGACGTCGAGCCGGCGGACGTCGAGGAGAATCACCAGTGTACGCTCTTCGAGCTGCCCGAGGACGGGCCGTTCGTCTACTTCAAGCCGGTGCTGCTGGGCGAGGAGGGCCTGCGGTGGTCGGTCGGGGCGAACTCGCTCGCCTTTCCGTCCGACAACGGACCGTTCGAGGTCTATCCCTACTTCGACGGTGACGCCAGCTGCAGCGCCTGTTCGGTCCATCGGCTGCTCGACCCGGAGACCGGTGATCACCACGACTACCGGGTCTTCTACCCGCCCGGGTACGCCGAGAACGGGCTGCGCCGGTATCCGGTGGTCTACATGCAGGACGGGCAGAACCTCTTTTTTCCCGAGGAGGCCTACCAGGGCGCGCACTGGCGCGTCGCCGAGACGCTGGCGCTGCTGGACGACATGAACCTGCTCCAGCAGGTGATCGTGGTCGGCGTCTACCCGGGCGATCGGACCGAGGACTACACGCTGCCCGGTTACGAGCGCTACGGCCGCTTCCTGGTGGAGCATCTCAAGCCCAGGATCGACGCCGAGTTCCGCACCCTGCCGGCGCCCGAGCGGACCGCGGTCATGGGCTCGTCGCTCGGCGGCGTGGTCTCGCTCTACCTGGCCTGGGAGCACCCTGCCGCGTTCGGCATGGCCGCCTGCATGTCGAGCACCTTCGGCTGGAAGGACGACCTGCTGGAGCGGGTCGCGAGCGAGCCCAAGCGCGCCGTCAAGGTCTATCTCGACAGCGGCTGGCCGAGCGACAACTTCGAGGTGACGCGCAACATGCGCGAGCGGCTCCTCGACCGGGGCTTTCACGAGGGAGTCGATCTCTGCTACTTCGCGTTCCCGCGGGCGCTCCACAACGAGAGCTCGTGGGCGATGCGCCTGCACATCCCGCTGCAGCACTTCTTCGGCCAGCGCCCAATCGCCAGCCACCCGCACTAGCCCTCTCCCGCAGCACGCGTGCCGGGAGGGGGCGTCCCTCTCCCCCCGCGAGGGCGGGAGAGGGAATCGGGTACCGGGCGGGCGGGGAGGGTGAGGGGGGCGATCCGATCAAACCGGCGTCCCTCCCCTCCCCCGCGAGGGCGGGAGAGGGAATCGGGTACCGGGCGTGAAACCTCGGCGCTTACCGGGCATCAAAACAGCCGTACGGAAACCCGCAAAGACCCGTTTATCAAGGAAAAGGAGAACCGAAAATGGAAAACCGCAACAATCAGAGCGCCCACCATCGCGCGTGGACCGCGGCCGTGACGGCGCTGGCGATCGTCGCCGTGCTGATGTTCCCGGTCGCCCTCGGAGCTCAGGGCTCGCACACCTCGAGCGTCTTCTCGGGCGCCAAGGTCAATCACGGCACCGTCACCCACACCAAGATGGGCGGCAAGAACGTGCTCACGCTGTCGGCGGACTTCGAGTATCCGGGCACGCCCGACCCGCACTGGCAGATCGTCGACTCGCGCGGCAAGGTGCATCTCGTCCAGCGGCTGGAGCTCAAGGACGGCAAGATGAACATGAGCATCACCCTGCCCGAGTACATTCCCGACGTCGCCAAGGTGCAGATCTGGTGCGCTTGGGCCGAGGTCGTCCTCGGCGAAGCCAGCTTCGCCAGGCCGGTCGGCTAGGACGTTCGCGCCGGTGGCGAGCCGGTTGGCCGGACGCGTTCGAGAAGCGCGCCGGTCAACCGGCCCCAAGCCGGCACAGGAGACCAGGAGATGAAATCACTCAAGTGCATCGGAATCGCTCTCGGGGTCCTGGCGGCGACCGCGGCCTCGGGCCTCGCCCAGACCCGGGCCAGCTACACCCTGTCGCTAGAGGGCGGCCAGCGCGTCCTGGGCGCCGCCCTGGCCGAGGCCCAGAGGCTGGGCGCGCCCGGGGGTGCCATCGCGGTGGTCGACCGCGGCGGCGACCTGATCGCGTTCGCGCGCCTCGACCAGACCTTTGCCGCGGCGGCGCGGGTCGCCCAGGGCAAGGCCTACACGGCGCTCCAGTTTCAGCGCCCGACCAAGGTGTTCGAGGATCTGATCGTCGAGAAGGGGCGCACCTCGATGGTGGCGCTCGCCGACTTCACCCCTCTGCAGGGCGGCGTGCCGATCGTCCGGGGCGGCGAGATCCTCGGCGCCATCGGCGTCAGCGGCGCGGCCAGCGCGCAGCAGGATCAGGAGATCGCCGCGGCGGCGGCGGCCTCGGTGGAGAGTTGGGGGCCCAACGGCGGGGTCGCCCACTTCCCGGCGGCCAAGGTCGAGGACGCCTTCGCCTCCGGCAGCCCGATCCTCGAGGTGGACGCGTACAAGATCCACGCGAGTCGCCGGGACGGTCCGGGCAAGTCGGAGGTCCACCTGGTCGATACCGACATCTTCTACGTGCTCGATGGCGCCGCCACCCTGGTCACCGGTGGCGCGCTGGTCGGTGGCGAGACGACGGCGCCCAACGAGATTCGCGGCTCCGCCATCGACGGCGGCGCCGTCCAGCGCCTGGCCAAGGGCGACCTGATCGTCGTGTCGCGCGGCACGCCCCACTGGTTCAAGGAGGTGTCGCCGCCGTTCGTCTACTACACCGTCAAGGTGACGGCGCTCGGAGCGGCAGGCTGATGGCGGCGGCATCGGGGTTGCGACGCTGCGCCGGCCTGGTGGCGGCGCTCGGCGCCCTGGCGGCGGTTCCGGCACGGGCCGATCTACCGGCCGGGCCGGCGCTGGCGATCATCGACCTGGCGACGCCCGAGGGTGTCGCCCAGGTTCGGGGTGAGTGGCGCTACAGCGACGTGCGGGTGCTCTCGACCGAGTTCCGGGCGGCCGGTCCCGAGGGGCAGCCGACCGGGCCGCCGGCGGCCACCTACGACATCGAGCCCAGGGCCGGCTGGCGGGAGTTCGACGACTCCGCCTGGGAGGTCGTGGCGCCCGAGACGCTCGATCGGCGCCGCGCGGCCGGCCGGGTCTGCTTCAACTGGTACCGGATCCGGATCACCGTGCCGGAGCGGGTCGGCGCCCTCGACGCGGCCGGCGCGATGATCGTCTTCGAGACCTCGGTCGACGACTACGCCGAGATCTGGGTCGACGGCGAGCTGCCGCGGCTCGCTGGCCAGAGCGGTGGCTCGGTGGTCGGGGGGTGGAACGCCGACAACCGCGTGCTGCTCACCCGCTCCGCGCGTCCCGGCCAGGAGATCCAGATCGCGGTGTTCGGGATGAACGGCCCGATCTCGGGCGCACCCACCAACTTCATCTGGATGCGCAAGGCGCAGCTCTCCTTCTACCCCGGCGCTCCCGGGCCGGTCGCCGTTCCGCCCCAGGAGGTCAACGTCGAGGTCGTGCGGCTGCATCCGGATCTGGACGCCATCGTGCCGCCCAATCCGAAGGTCTACAAGCTCGCCGAGGGCTTCGAGTTCATCGAGGGGCCGCTCTGGACGCCGGCCGGCCACCTGGTCTTCAGCGATCCGAACGCCAACCGCATCTACCGCTACTCCGACGAGGCCGGCGTGTCGGTCCTGCGCGAGCAGAGCGGCTACTCGGGAGCGGACGTCGCGGAGTACGGCCAGCCCGGCTCCAACGGTCTCACTCTCGACTCGCAGGGGCGGCTGACGATCGCCGAGCACGGCAACCATCGGATCTCGCGGCTGGAGGCGGACGGCGGCCTGACCGTGCTCGCCGACGCCTACGGCGGACTGCGCCTCAACAGCCCCAACGACCTGGTCTACAGGTCGGACGGCTCGCTCTACTTCTCGGACCCGCCCTTCGGTCTGCCGCGGTTCTTCGACGACCCGCGCAAGGAGCTCGACTACAGCGGCATCTTCCGCTGGGCCGACGGCCGACTCGAGCTGCTGAGCGCCGAGCTCAGCGGCCCCAACGGGCTCGCCTTCTCGCCCGACGAGCGCTATCTCTACGTCGGCAACTGGGATCCCGAGCGCAAGGTGGTGATGCGGTACGAGGTGCTCGCCAACGGCGCGCTGGCGCCGGGCGAGGTGTTCTTCGACATGAGCGCCGCCCCCGAGCCCGAGGCCCTGGACGGCCTGAAGGTCGATCGCCAGGGCAATCTCTACGTGTCCGGACCCGGCGGCCTCTGGATCCTGTCGCCGCAGGGCACGCACCTGGGCACGATCCGGTTGCCGCGGCTGCCCGCCAACTTCGCCTGGGGGGGGCCCGACGGCAAGATCCTCTATCTCGCCGCCCGCAGCGCCCTCTACCGCATGCCGTTGCTGGTCGAAGGGATCCGTCCCCGACCGACCCTGACGGCGGCGCGCTGACCCCCGCCGTCGACGCTCGCGTCGCCGGGCGTCGACGGCCGTTTTTCCGGGTGCCGGCAAGCCGGCCACGAAACGCCGTGGCGGCCACGAAATAGCGTGGCCCGGAGCGCGGATCGCCGCCCGCCGAGCCTTCGAGGAAGAGCTCGCTCCGGGCTGCAAACCGTTCCTTTCGAGTCACTTACAAGAAGCTCCCGGCGCGGTCGAAAAGCGGCATCCTTGTTGCTATCGAGGTCCGGCGAATGAGTTCGAGGCTGGGAGTGCCATGTTGATGGAAATGCGAACAATCGCTGACCGGCCGCGCTCGGCGGCAACCGTGTCCGATGCCGGGATCGCGCCCCTCCGAGACGGAGAGGCGGATCTCATCCGGCGGCTGCAGGCCAACGACGATCGGGCCTACGAGATCCTCGTACAGCGCCACACCGACCGAATGCTGGCCGTCGCCCGGCGACTTCTTCGATCGGAGGAGGACGCCCGCGACGCCGTCCAGGACGCCTTTCTGAGCGCCTTCCGGGACATTCAGCGGTTTCGCCAGGGCTGCAAGCTGGGGACCTGGCTGCACCGCATCACGGTCAACGCCGCGCTCATGCGGATGCGCTCCCGCAAGAGCCGGCCCGAAGCCGACCTGGAGACGCTCTTGCCGGTGTTCGACGACACCGGCCATCATGCCCGGCCGGTTCCGCTGCTGCCGCCCCACGCCGAGGATCGTCTCCTGCGCGGGGAACAGCGCCGGCGGGTGAGGAGCTGTATCGACCGTCTCCCCGAGACCTACCGCACCGTGCTGCTGCTGAGGGACATCGAAGAGATGGACACCGGCAGCGTCGCCGACAGCCTGGGCATCAGCCCGAACGCGGTCAAGATCCGTCTCCACCGCGCGCGCCTGGCGCTCGGGACTCTCCTCGCCCAGGCGCTCTAGCCCGACCTTCTCGCTTTCGGTCGCAAGCCTTGCATCTCCAGGCATTTGCGACGCTCTGCATCGAACGCCGGTGAGAAGGTCAGGCTAGCCGCGAAACCATCCGGGGGCTCGCGCATCCAAGCTGGTCATGAAGACCGACGAGTCGCAGCCACGCGGAGCCGGGTCGTCACCCCGGACGTCGACGCGCCGCTGGGCGATCGTGCTGGCCGCCGGCGACGGCACCCGTCTCCGATCGCTGACCACCTCCGAGCGGGGGGTCGCGGTACCGAAGCAGTTCTGCTCGCTCGACGGCGGCCCTTCGTTGCTCGCGCACGCGCTGGCGCGCGCGGCGGCGGTGGTGCCCCGGCGCCGGATCCTGGTGGTGGTGGCCGAAGAGCACCACCGCTGGTGGCGGCGCGAGGTCGCGCGCCTGCCGGTGGCCAACGTCATCGTGCAGCCCGCCAACCGCGGCACGGCGGCGGGGATCCTGCTGCCGCTGCTGGCGCTGGTCGATCGCGACCCGGAGGCCAACCTCCTGGTCGTGCCCTCGGACCACTTCGTCGCCGACGAGCCGGTGCTCGCCGCGGCCGCGCGCCGCGCCCTCGAGCGCACCGAGTCGCGCGACGTGATGGTGCTGCTGGGAATCGAGCCGCAGACTCCGGAGCCGGGTTTCGGTTGGATCGTGCCCGGAGCGCGCCGCGGGCGTGGCCCGCGGCCGGTCGCCGAGTTCGTCGAAAAGCCGGACGCGGCCGTGGCCACGGAGCTGATGCGCCGCGGCGGAGTCTGGAACAGCTTTCTCTTCACCAGCCGGGCGGCGTCGCTAGTCGAGCGCTACCGTCGCAGGCTCCCCGCCCTGGTGGCGGCCCTGGAGCGCGCGGCGCCGATCGGCGGCGCGCCGAACGAGACCCTGCGGCGGGCCTACTCCGAGCTGCCGGTGCTCGACTTCTCGCGCGAGCTCCTGCAGAGCTCGAGCCGGGCGCTCGAGGTCCTGGCGGTGAGCGCGTGCGGCTGGAACGATCTCGGCACCCCCGAGAGGGTCGCCGACTGCCTCGGCGGCGCGCGCCAGCCGCTGCTGCGGATGCGCGAGCAGGTCCGCCGATTCGCCCCCATCAACTTGAGCCTCGCCTACCGGCGCTTCGCCGCCAGTGCCTGAGGGCGCCGGGGCCGAGCCCGATTCGCCATTCCGTCACCGTAGCTATACTCACCTGGGGACCCGAACTCACGTGACCTGCCGCGAACTCACCGATTTCATCCTCGACTACCTCGAGGACGCGCTCGAGCCTGCCCAGAGGGCGCGCTTCGAAGAGCACCTCGCCGAGTGCGCCGAGTGCCGGCAGTTCCTCGGCACCTATCGGGCCACGGGCCAGCTGGTGCGCGACGCGATGACCCCGGACAAGCCCGCCCAGGCGCCCGCGGACCTGATCGCCGCGATCCTCGATTCGCGGCGTCGCGCTTCCTGAGCCCGCCTTCCGGCTCGATTCGCTTCGAGAGGGGCTCGACCGCCACGGCGGCGACGCCCGGCGACCGAATGCGAGGGGCGCTGAAACCGGCGTCCGCCTGCCGCATCTAAGGCGTGCATGGAATCGGGGGACGGGAAACGAACGGAGGAGTGAATCCGCTTTGAACGCCGAACAGAAACGACTCGCCGAAGCCGACAGCAAGGCCGCCCCCTGGCGGCGCTGGGGGCCCTATCTGAGCGAGCGCCAGTGGGGGACCGTGCGCGAGGACTACAGCCCGCACGGAACGGCCTGGGAGTACCTGACCCACGATCACGCTCGCAGCCGGGCCTACCGCTGGGGCGAAGACGGCATCGCCGGAATCAGCGACGACCGGCAGCTGCTCTGCTTCGCGCTGGCGCTCTGGAACGGCCGCGACGCCATCCTCAAGGAGCGCCTCTTCGGCCTCACCGGCAATCAGGGCAACCACGGCGAGGACGTCAAGGAGCACTACTACTACCTCGACGCCACCCCTACGCACTCCTACATGCGGATGCTCTACAAATACCCGCAGGAGGTCTTTCCCTACGCCCGGCTCGAAGAGGAGAACCGGCGGCGGAGCCGCCAGGATCCGGAGTTCGAGCTTCAGGACACCGGCTGCTTCGACGGCGGCCGCTACTTCGACGTGGTCGTCGAGTACGCCAAGGCCTCGGCCGAAGACCTGCTGATCCGCGTCACCGCGCACAACCGCGGCCCCGACGCCGCCGAGCTGCACCTGCTGCCCCAGCTCTGGTTCCGGAACACCTGGTCGTGGAACGGCGCCGGCGGCCGCCCGCGCCTGTCGGTCGGGGGCGACCGCCTCGTCGAGGCGGCCCACCCCGAGCTGGGCACGATGTACCTGCAGCTCGAGGACGGCGCGGAGCTCCTCTTCTGCGACAACGACACCAACACGCCGCTGCTGTTCGGCGCGCCGGTGGCCGGCTTCTTCAAGGACGGCATCCACCGGGCGGTGGTCGCGGGGGAGCGCGCCGCGGTCAACCCCGAGAGGCTCGGCACCAAGATGGCGGCCTGGCACCGCCTCTCGATCGAGGCGGGCTCCTCGCGAACCCTGCGCCTGCGGCTCCGGCGCCAGCCGCTCGAGCGACCCTTCGCCCAGCTCGACACGCTGGTCGACAAGCGGCTGGCGGAGGCGGACGCCTTCTACTCGGCGCTGCACGCCCATCTCGAGGATCCGGACGCGCGCGCGGTGCACCGTCAGGCGATCGCCGGCATGCTGTGGAGCAAGCAGTTCTACCACCTGGACGTGCCGGCCTGGTTGAGCGGCGATCCGGCCCAGCCCGCTCCGCCCCCGACGCGCCGGCATGGGCGCAACAGCGAGTGGTTCCATCTCAACAACGCCGACGTCCTGTCGATGCCGGACAAGTGGGAGTACCCCTGGTACGCCGCCTGGGACCTGGCCTTCCACTGCATTCCCCTCGCCCAGGTCGATCCCGAGTTCGCCAAGCAGCAGCTCCTGCTCCTGACCCGCGAGTGGTACATGCACCCGAACGGCCAGCTGCCGGCGTACGAGTGGAGCTTCGGCGACGTCAATCCCCCGGTGCACGCGTGGGCCACCTGGAGGGTGTTCGAGATCGACCGGGCGCGCCGCGGCGGCGCCGGCGATCTGGCCTTCCTCGAGCGGGTCTTCCACAAGCTGTTGCTGAACTTCACCTGGTGGGTGAACCGCAAGGACGTCGAGGGGCGCAACGTCTTCCAGGGCGGCTTCCTCGGGCTCGACAACATCGGCGTGTTCGACCGCAGCGCCGAGCTGCCCACCGGCGGCCACATCGATCAGGCCGACGGCACCAGCTGGATGGCGATGTACTGCCTCAACCTGATGCGCATCGCGCTCGAGCTCGG
>JBFGLX010000110.1:0-10296 GCA_041575955.1 Thermoanaerobaculia bacterium | reverse complement strand
GCAGGAAGTCGAACATCATCCGCTGGGTGATCGGGTCGCCGATCTGCACCGCCTGCGCCGGCGACGACTCGTCGAGCGCCGCCGAGGAAAAGGTCGCGCCGTGGATGCCGTCGGCGCCGATCCGGCCGCCGACCATGACCACCACGTCGCCCGGACGGGCGTGCTTCTCCTCGCCCGGGGCGCCGGCGATGGTCACCGGCAGGGCGCCGACCGTGCCGCAGAAGACCAGCGGCTTGCCGAGGTAGCGGTCGTCGAACAGCTCCCAGCCGCGGCCGTACGGGATGCCGCTCTGGTTGCCGCCGTCGATCACGCCCTGGTGCACCCCGTCGCGGATGCGGCGCGGATGGAGCAGCCCCGCGGGCAGCGGCCCGTCATAGAACGGCGAGGCGAAGCAGTAGCCCCAGACGTTCTCGATCAGGTCGGCGCCGCGGCCGGTGCCGAACGGATCTCGGTTGACGCCGACGATGCCGGTGATCGCGCCGCCGTACGGGTCGAGCGCCGACGGCGAGTTGTGGGTCTCGACCTTGTAGACCAGGTGGATCGCGTCGTCGAACGCGACCACCCCGGCATTGTCGTGGAAGACCGAGACCAGCCAGGAGCTCTCACCACCGCTCTCGAGCGCTCGCACCACGGCCTCGGTGGCGCCGCGGATGTAGCGCTGGAAGAGCGAGTCGATGACCTCGGGAGCGCCGCCGTCCTCACGATAGCGGATCGTGGCGTTGAAGATCTTGTGCTTGCAGTGCTCGCTCCAGGTCTGGGCCAGGCACTCGAGCTCGACGTCGGTGGGGCGGTCGCCGAGTCCGAGCCGGCGCCGGCGCGGATCGGCGCCGGCGGCGAGGAAGTGGTCGCGGATCGCCCGCATCTCGTCGAGCGACAGCGCCAGCAGGCCCTCGCGGCTGAGGCGAAGCAGCTCTCGGTCGCTGCCCGAGAGGTCGACGGTTTCGACCTCGGGGCTCGCATGCGGCGGCACCTTCGGAATGCCGAGATCGGGCGCGCTCGACCGCCAGGCGTCCCACCCGACCACCCGCACGCTCTGGATCACCGGATTGGCGAGCACGCCGGTGGCGATGGCGCGCGCCTGCTCGAGGTCGGCGCCGTCGATCAGGAAGAGGGTCGAGGTGTAGACCGCCGCGTCGCGATCGAGCGCGCGGCCGAGCGTGTCCTCGATCGCCACCCGGGCGCTCTTGCCGACCGGGTCGGCGACCCCGGGCTTGAAGGCGACGGTGATCGCGGCGTCGAACGGGCCGTCCTCGATCCGGCCGACCGCGCCCTGCTGCAGCACCGGATCGGCGAGCTCGGCGACCACCCGCTCGGCCTCGGCCTCGGTCAGATCAGCCTCGACGTGGTAGACGTTGCGCGTTCGCACGCGCTCCACGGGGATGTCGAGGTAGTCGCGGATCTGGATGGCCACGTACTCGCCGCGAGCGTCCCGCTGGTCCGGGCGGATGCCGATCTCGATGCGGTGGATCACGGGGCAGAGAAGGGGACAGGCACAGCATTTCCCGACCCCGACGGGGGTCTCGGTGAGCGGCAATATACACCTATGCGCTGCTGCCGCCTCGTGATAGGTTGGTGCCTCCCAACCATGTGTGGCATCTTCGGAATCGACGGCCACGAAGACGCCGCGAATCTCACGTATCTGGGGCTCTACGCGCTGCAGCACCGCGGCCAGGAGAGCGCCGGCATCGTCTCCTGGGACGGCCGGCGTCTGCACGCCGAGCGCGGCATGGGCCAGGTCGCCGACATCTTCAAGGCGCACAAGCTGGCCGCCCTGCCGGGCTCGCGGGCGATCGGCCACACGCGCTATTCGACCGCCGGGTCGAGCGTGCGCTCCAACGCCCAGCCGCTGGTGGTGATGACCTCGATGGGGCCGCTCGCCCTGGTGCACAACGGCAACCTGGTGAACGCCCCCGAGCTGCGCCAGGAGCTCGAAAAAAGCGGCTCGATCTTCCAGACCACCAGCGACACCGAGGTGATTCTCCACCTGATGGCCCGCAACCCGCGGGCGGACGTGGTCGAGTCTCTGATGGAAGCACTCAGCCGCGTGCGCGGGTCGTACTCGCTGCTCATGCTGACCGACTCCTCGATCATCGCGGTGCGCGATCCGAACGGCTTCCGGCCGCTGGTCATGGGCGAGTACCAGGGACGGCCCTGCTTCGCCTCGGAGAGCTGCGCCTTCGACCTCCTCGACGTCGAGCTCGGCCGCGAGCTGGAGCTCGGTGAAGTGGTGGTGGCCAGCGACGGCGGGGTGCGAAGCTACCGGCTGGCGGCGATGCCGGAGCCGAGCCGCTGCGCCTTCGAGCAGGTCTACTTCTCGCGCCCCGACAGCGAGGTTTTCGGCGAGCCGGTCTCGGCCAGCCGGCTGGCGATGGGCGCGCGACTCGCCCGCGAGACCCCGGTGCCGGCGGACGTGGTCATCCCGGTGCCCGACAGCGGACTGTTCGCGGCCCTCGGCTACGCCCGCGAGTCGGGCCTGCCGCTCGAGTTCGGCCTGATCCGGAATCACTACGTCGGCCGCACGTTCATCGAGCCCAAGCAGTCGATCCGCCACTTCGGCGTCAAGGTGAAGCTCAACCCGGTGCGTGAGCTGATCGAGGGGCGGCGGGTGGTGCTGATCGACGACTCGATCGTGCGCGGCACGACCTCGCCCAAGATCGTCAAGATGGTGCGCGAGGCCGGCGCCGCGGAGGTCCACGTGCGCATCGCCTGTCCGCCGACCAGGTGGCCCTGCCACTACGGCATCGACATGCCCACCCGCGAGGAGCTGATCGCCGCCAACCACGAGGTGAGCGCGATCCGCGAGCTGATCGGCGCCGACAGCCTCGAGTACCTGTCGCTTGCCGGCATGCTCGAGACGCTCAAAGGCGCGCCCGACTCCTACTGCACGGCGTGCTGGACCGGCGCGTACCGGATCCCGATGGGCGTCGCGGCGCGCGCGCAGAGCGAGCTGTTCCCCATCCGAACCGAAGGCGAATAGCCGGCCGCGCGCTCTCGGCGCGCGGCTCGAGTGTGGCCGGAGAGTCTGGGGCGGCGGAGTCGAGAGCGATCGAGGGAGAGTGGGGCGATCGAATCAGCCGTAGCGCGACGCCAGGTAGCCGCTCGCGATCTCGGTGAACGCCGCGATCTCGCTCGCTCGCCGCTCGTCGGACCAGCCGAGCTCCTCGGCCAGGATTCCAGCCACCGCCGGGGCGGCCTCGATCGCGGCCCTGGCGTCGAGGATCAGCGCCCGGCAGCGGCGCGCGAGCACGTCGTCGACCGTGCGCGCCATCTCGGCGCGCGCGAACCAGACGACCTCGGCCCGCTGCAGGTCGAGCCGCTCGTCGACGTATTCGCCGAGCGCCGGGTCGGCGGCGATCAGCTCGGCGATGCGCTCGGCGTCCGAGCCGTAGGCGTCGATCTCGGTGGTCAGGTTGCAGGCCACGCCGGCCGAGCCGTGGAGCGGCAGGTCGGCCGTGCGGCAGGGCGCCTCGCGGAGGCCACCGACCTTCTGCGCCTGGTCGACGACGTCCTCGGCCATCTTGCGATAGGTGGTCCACTTGCCGCCCGCGATGGTGATCAGGCCGGATCTCGAGATCGTGATCGAGTGATCGCGGGAGAGGGACGCGGTGCTCGCGCCGCTGGCGCCCCTGCCCGGTCGGACCAGCGGTCGCAGGCCGGCGAACACGCTGAGGACGTCGGCGGGCTTCGGGTTGCACGACAGGTAGCGCCCGAGGTGGGCGAGCAGGAAGTCGAACTCCTGCTGGAAGGCACGCGGCTCGAGCGTCGCCTCGTCGACCGGCGTATCGGTGGTGCCGGCGACGACGCGACCGTGCCAGGGGACGGCGAAGATCACCCGCCCGTCGTCGGTTCGCGGAATCAGCATGGCGTGCTCGCCGGGCAGGAACTCGCGCGGCAGGACGACGTGCACGCCCTGGCTGGGGCGGATCAGCCGGGGGGTCCCGGGATCGTCCTGGCGGCGGAGCGCGTCGCTGAACGGACCGGTGGCGTTGATCACCGAGCGGGCGGCGATCTCGAGCTCGGCGCCGCTCTCCTCGTCACGCGCCCTGACGCCGGCGACCCTGCCGTCCGGCTTGAGAAGCCCGGCGCAGCGGACGCGGTTGACCACCGCCGCGCCGTGGTCGGCGGCCGTCTGGGCGAGGACGATCGCCAGCCGAGCGTCGTCGAACTGGCCGTCGTGGTAGAGCACGCCGCCGCTGAGGCCGGCCCGCTCGACGGTCGGCAGCAGGGCGATCAGCTCGTGCCGGCTCAGGATCTGGGAGGCCGCGAAGCTGTCGTGGCCGCCCATCTCCTCGTAGAGCTTGAGCCCGACGCCGTAGTAGGCGCGCTGCCACCAGCGGTAGGCGGGGATCACGAACGGCACGTCACAGACCAGGTGGGGCGCGTTGTGGATCAGCCGCTCGCGCTCGCGCAGGGCGCCGAGGACCAGCGAGATCTGGCCCTGGCGCAGGTAGCGCACGCCGCCGTGGATCAGCTTGGTGCTGCGGCTCGACGTGCCGTTGGCGAAGTCGGCCTGTTCGATCAGGCAGACCGAGTGGCCGCGGCTGGCGGCGTCGACCGCGGCGCCCAGCCCGGTGGCGCCACCGCCGCAGATCAGGACGTCGAACGGCTCGCCGGAGCGGATCCGGTCGAGGGCAGCGTCTCGGTTCATGCCGGTTCGATCCACCCCCTGGCGCGCTCGACCGCGCGCCGCCAGCCGTGGAGCATCGCGGCGGCGTCGGCGGCCGAGCGTCGGGGGGTGAAGCGGCTGGCCACGGCCCAATCGGCGGCGATCTCCTCGCGGCTCGCCCAGACGCCGGCCGCGAGACCGGCCAGGTAGCCGGCCCCGAGGGCCGTGGTCTCGACCACGCGCGGGCGCACGACGTCGGTCTGCAGCAGGTCGGCCTGGATCTGGAGCAGGAGGTCGCTGCGGCTCGCGCCGCCATCGACGCGCAGCTCGGCGAGCTCCAGGCCGGCGCCCGTCGCCATGGCGGCGATCAGGTCGGTCGTCTGCAGGGCGATGCTCTCGAGCGCCGCGCGGCAGAGGTGCGCCCGGTTGGCTCCCCGGGTCAGGCCGACGATCGCGCCGCGGGCGTAGGGATCCCAGTGCGGGGCGCCGAGCCCGGTGAAGGCGGGCACCAGGTAGACACCGTGGGAGTCGTCGCACTCGGCGGCGCGCTCGTTGACCTGCTCGGCGCTGTCGATCAGGCGCAGCTCGTCGCGCAGCCACTGGATGACCGCCCCGCCGATGAACACCGAGCCCTCGAGCGCGTATTCGAGCGCGCCGCCGATCCGCCAGGCGACCGTCGACAGCAGGCCTTCGGCGAACTTGGGCTCGGCGCCGGTGTGGAGCAGCAGGAAGCAGCCTGTGCCGTAGGTGTTCTTGGCCGAGCCGGGGGTGAAGCACGCCTGGCCGAAGAGCGCCGCCTGCTGGTCGCCGGCGATGCCGGTGATCGGAATGCCGGCCAGCGGCTCGACCGTCGCCTCGGCCAGGGCGCCGCTCGAATCGACGATCGCCGGCAGCATCGGGGCCGGCACGCCGAAGACGTCGAGCAGCGCCTCCGACCACTCGCCGCGCTCGAGATCGCACAGCAGGGTGCGCGACGCGTTGCTGGCGTCGGTGGCGTGGGTGCGGCCGCCGGTCAGCTTCCAGACCAGCCAGCAGTCGATGGTGCCGAAGCAGAGATCGCCGCTTTCGGCGCGCGCGCGGGCGTCCGGCGCGTGGTCGAGGATCCAGCGCAGCTTGGTGCCGCTGAAGTAGGGATCGAGGCGCAGCCCGGTCCGCCGGTGGATCTTCGCGCCGAGCCCCGATTGCTCGAGCGCGGCGCAGGCCTCGGCCGTCCGCCGATCCTGCCAGACGATGGCGTTGCCGACCGGCTCGCCGGTGCGCCGATCCCAGACGACCACGGTCTCGCGCTGGTTGGTGATGCCGATGGCCGCCATGTCCGACGCCTCGAGACCGGACGCCTCGAGCGCCTCCGTCGCCACCGCCAGCTGACGGCGCCAGATCTCCTCCGGGTCGTGCTCGACCCAGCCCGCTCGCGGGTAGATCTGGCGGTGCTCCTGCTGCGCGCTGCCGGCCGCCCGCCCGTGGCGATCGAACACGATCGCCCGCGAGCTGGTGGTCCCCTGGTCGAGGGTGAGGAGGTGCCGTTTCATGGCGCGCCGAGCGTGGTGCGCAGTGTACAGAACCGGATCGGCGGTGGCGCGATAGAGTCGTCGGCGACCGATGGCCGACGATCAGCCCGTTCTCCCGCCGCCGCCGCCACCGCCGCTCGGCACCCGGCTCAAGCGCCAGTTCCTGACCGGACTGGTGCTGCTCGTGCCGGTGGCGCTCTCGGCCTGGGTGCTGCTGTCGCTGTTCAACTGGATGGACGGGATCTTCGCCCCCCGCATCCAGCAGCTGATCGACCCGCTGGTGCCGGGCTTCTACATTCCGGGCCTCGGCGCGATCCTGACGGTGATCCTGATCTTCGCGGTCGGCTGGGTGTCGAGCAACGTCATCGGGCGCCGCATCGTCGCCTGGGCCGAGGGCGTCATCGCCAGGATTCCGATCGGCGGATCGATCTACTCGGCGAGCAAGACGGTCATGGAAGCGGTCTCGCAGGACCAGAGCGAGGCCTTCAAGCGGGTGGTTTTGATCGAATACCCGCGGAAGGACCTGTTCGCGGTGGCGTTCGTGACCAACAGCGGCCGCTGGCCGGCGGTGCACGCGCGGACCGCGGACATGTTGATGGTGTTCGTGCCGTCGACGCCCAACCCGACCAGTGGCTTCGTGCTCATGATCCCGCGCGACCAGGCGATCGACCTCCCGATCTCGGTCGAGGCGGGCATCCGCATGGTGATCTCGGGAGGGATCGTCATGCCGCGGTCGCTGGCGGCGGCCACCGCCGCAGAGACCCGGCCCGAATCCGAGACCGCCTGAGGGCCGCCACCGGCCGGTATGATCGGCCTGACCATGGCAGACGATCGACCCGATAGCGCGTACGCGGCCGCGGGCGTCGACATCGACGCCCAGGACGAAGCTCTGAGGCGGATCAAGAAGCTGGTCCGCTCGACGCTCACGCCCGGCGTCCTGTCCGACATCGGCAGCTTCGGCGGCCTCTTTCGCCCCGCTCTCGACGGCCTCGAAGAGCCCGTGCTGGTGGCCTCGGCCGATGGCGTCGGCACCAAGCTGGCGGTGGCCCGGATGGCCGGCGACTATTCCACCGTCGGCCGCGACCTGGTCAACCACTGCGTCAACGACATCCTGGTCCAGGGCGCGCGGCCGCTCTTCTTCATGGACTACGTCGGCGCCGGTAGCCTCGAGCCCGACGCGATGGAGCAGCTGGTGCGCGGCGTGGCCGGTGGCTGCCGCGACAACGGCTGCGCGCTGCTCGGCGGCGAGACCGCGGAGATGCCCGGCTTCTACCAGCCCGGCGACTACGAGCTGGTGGGCTTCATCGTCGGCCTGGTCGACCGGTCGAAGATCCTCGACGGCTCGCGCATCCGCGCCGGCGACGTGCTGCTCGGACTGCCCTCGTCGGGTCTCCATACGAACGGCTACTCGCTGGCACGCAAGGTCTTCTTCGATCGGCTGGGCCTGGGGATCCGCGATCGGTCGCCGGAGGAGCGGACCCGACGGTCGGTGGCGGAGCTGCTGCTGGCGCCGCACCTGAGCTACCTCGGTCCGGTCGGCCGGCTGCTCGATCACCCGGCGCTCAACGGCATCGCCCACATCACCGGTGGCGGCCTGACCGACAACCTGCCGCGCATCCTGCCCAAGCGGCATCACGCCCGGATCAAGATCGGCGCCTGGGAGATTCCCGAGCTCTTCTACATCCTGCAGCAGGGCGGCGGCGTCGACACCGAGGAGATGTTCCGGGTCTTCAACATGGGCATCGGCATGGTGCTCGCCGTCGCCCCGTCCGGGCTGCGCGAAGTGCTCGGCATCCTGCGCGCGGCCGGCCAGCGGGCCGAGCCGATCGGCACCGTCCAGAAGGGCGGTGGCGGCGTGGTCTACGACCTGCCCCCGGCCGCCGCCGGCGCTTGAGCTCCGCTCGCGGCCGGCCGCGGTGCGCACGGCCGGCGGGCGCCGCCTTGCCGTGAACCGTTCCATAGCCTCGAGCGGTCCGACGCCGCAGCATCGACGGACGCGAGAACCGAACTCGGGAAGGGGAAGTCATGAACCTAGCGATCGATCGAGCCCTCTGTTTCGCGGACGCGAAGGGCCGGCCGTCCAGGCGCGTCGAAAAGCGGACCACCAAGCTGCTGGCGAAGGTGAGCCCGATCCTGGAGCGGATCATGGAGCCGGACGAGCAGATCGTCGGCGCGGCGCCGGCGTGCTCGCCGTTCTCGACGCTCGAGTTCCTGACCACCGGCTACATCATCACGGCGATCAAGCGCTGCGTGCTGGTGATCACCGATCGGCGGATGCTGCACCTGCCGACCAAGAGCAACTCGTCGCCGCGCGGCTCGATCTCTCAGGTGCGCTTCGCCGACGTCGAGTCCGCTTCGGCCAAGGGGCTGCTGGCCAAGGAGCTCAAGCTGGTCTACCGCGACGGCAGGAAAGAGGGCTTCTCGGGTCTCGATCGCGCCTCGGCGCGGCGGTTCGGCGCCTGGATCGCCGAGCGCGCCGGCCAGGGCGCCCCAAGCGCCGTGGGCGGCCGCCACTTCCTCTGTCCCGAGTGCGCGCGAGCGCTGGCGGCGGCGGACGAGCGCTGCGGCGGGTGCGGTTTCGCGTTCCGGAATCGGAAGAAGGCGCTCCGCTATTCGCTGGCCTTCCCCGGTGGCGGCTACTTCTACACCGGTCACCCGGTGATGGGCGTGCTGGATGCCCTGGTCGAGGGATTCCTGATCCTGACCATCGTCTCGGGGGTCGGCCTGGCAATGGCCGGGGAGCCCGACATGTGGCCGGGCCTGGCGATTCTCGCCGCTGCTCTCGGATTCGAGAAGCTGATCACGGTCTATCACGCCAGCCACTACGTGAGCGAGTTCCTGCCGGCGCGTGCGGCGGCGCCGGCCACGACGCAGCCGAGCTAGCTCGATCGGATCCCCCCTCTCACCCTCGATCCCTCTCTCCCGTCGAGGTGAGAGAGGGACGCCGCCGCCCTCGGCTCGCTCGGCAGAGCGGCGTGCAGTTGGTACCGGGGCCAGCCGTCCGCGAGCGCCGGGATCCGGCGGCGGATGCTAGGCTCGCCGGCAGATGAGCGCGAAGGTCGCGATCCTGCTGTCGGGCCGCGGCTCCAACTTCCTGGCCCTGCACGGGGCGATGGAGCGCGGCGAGGTTCCGGCCGAGATCGTCCTCGTGGTCAGCAACGTCGGCGAAGCGGCGGGCCTGGCGAAGGCGCGGTCGCTGCGCCTGCCGGCGGTCAGCTTTCCGCATCGAATCGAGGGCAGCCGGGAGGCGCACGAGGCGAAGGTCCTCCAGGCGCTGCGCAACGCCGGGGCCGAATGGATCTGCCTGGCGGGCTACATGAGGCTGCTCTCGGCGTCGTTCGTGGCCGAGTTTCCGCGCCGGATCCTCAACATCCACCCCAGCCTGCTGCCCGCCTTCCCGGGTCTCGAGGCGCAGCAGCAGGCCGTCGATTGGGGGGTGAAGGTCGCCGGCTGCACGGTCCACCTGGTGGACGAAAAGCTCGACCACGGCCCGATCGTGATGCAGCGCACCGTGCGCGTGCACTCCGACGACAACGCGCTGTCGCTCTCGGCCCGGATCCTGGTGGAGGAGCACAAGGCGTATCCGGAGGCGCTGAAGCGGCTGCTCACCGAGCGCTGGCGGGTCGAGGGCCGGCGGGTGCTCTTCTCCTAGCCACCCCGAAGGCTGTTGACATGGCGGCCGACTTTCCCTACACTTCTGGTCCCGGTCGCGGGAGAGCCTTCCGAGATCGGGTTGACAGTCTGCTGGTCCTCCTGGGCTGGTCCATCCTGAAAAGGCGTGGATGCAACCATCGGCGGTGAGCTGCCGACGGGCGAAGGTGCCTGTTGGCGAAGTTCGCTTGTTGACAGGAACCGGGTGGGGCCATAGACTCGAAAGTCGCGCTCTAGGAGTGCTGGGCGCCGGTTCTTTGAAAACTGGATAGAGAAAGAGTCAACGTCATTCCTTGGGTTTCGCTGCCGCGAGGCGGCGCTATCCAAGCAAAGTAGTAACCAAGTAATCGAGATCGAGCTCGGCCGTTAGCCGGTCCGCTCGGTCTTAGAGGTTCAAACTGGAGAGTTTGATCCTGGCTCAGAATGAACGCTGGCGGCGTGCTTAACACATGCAAGTCGAGCGAGAAAGTCGGCTTCGGCTGACGAGTAAAGCGGCGAACGGGTGAGTAACACGTGGGTAACCTGCCTGGG
>JBFGLX010000109.1:0-10413 GCA_041575955.1 Thermoanaerobaculia bacterium | reverse complement strand
GCTCGAGCCGGTCAGCGGACTCACCCGCAGCCGATCGAGGCCGAACAGGCGGTTGACCCGCTCGGTCACCACCGAGGCCGCCTCGCCGGCCAGGAAGCCCTCGACCCCGAGGCCGTCCGCCGTGCCGTTGCCGCCGGCGAGGCCGAGCGCCGCGGGCGCCCGGCCGCCGGTCAGGAGCGCCAGGACCTCGAGCTCGGGCAGCGGCGGGTTCGACGAGACCCCGACCTCCAGCCGTTCGGGCGAGCCGGTCAGGTTCAGGCGCACGTCGTACTCGCGCAGGTCGGTGGTAGCCAGTAGGTCGACGATCGGCTCGATCTTGTACGGGTTGGCGAAATCGAGCTCGCCGCGCTCGATCTCGTACTCGTTACCGGCGTAGACCAGGGTGCCGCCGGGGCGAAGCTCGACCGAGCCGAACAGCACCGGATCGGCCAGCGTCCCGCGCAGGGTGAAGTCGACGTCGCCGCTCACCCGGGCGAGGTTGTTGCGCACCCGCAGCGCCTCGCGGCCGTGGATCCGCAGATCGAGCGCCGTGGTCGCCATCAGCTCCGAGGTCTCCCGGACCTCGAGCCGCCGGCGCTGGAAGAGCGCCTGCAAGGCGGACTCGAAGCCCAGCTTGACCGGGGTGGCGTAGTAGGCGCGGTCGAGCTCGACCTCGCCGCGCAGCGCTCGGCCCGCGTCGGTGGACACGAGCGAGGCGCGGGCGTCGCCGCGCAGCTGCCAGCCCTCGGGGTAGGCGAGGCTGAGCCCGCGCCCGACGACGTCGACGCGGTAGCTGGCGGCCGCCGCGCCGCGCGCCAGCATCACCGAGCCGCCCGCCTCCAGGGTGCCGCCGCCGGCCGCGGCGCGGACGCTGTCGAGCACGATCCGGTCGGGGTAGAAGAGCACCAGCCCCTCCAGATCCTCGATCGAGGTCGAGGCCGCGGTGATCAGCGTGCTGGCGCCCTCGAGCCGCCCGACGCCGTTGAGCAGCGGCTGCGCCATGGTGCCGCCGATCGACGCCAGCACGTCGAATCTGCCGCCGCGCAGCCCGAGCTGGGGCAGCAGCAGGTCGAGCCAGGCGCTACCGAGCGAGCTCTGGGCGGTCAGGTCGAGCGCCGGCTCGGCGCCGAGCGCCACCCGGCCGGCGACGAACAGCTCGTCCTCGCCCGCCGGGGTGGTCAGGAAGAGCGACTCGACCTCGAGCTCGCTCCCCCGCAGGCGGAGGACGACCGGCTCGGCGGCGGACAGGCTCAGGGCTCCCCGGCTCAGCCGCAGCCGATCGAGCTCGAGACCGACTGCCATCGGCGCGTCGCCGTCGAAGCTCGCCGAAGCCGAGAGGGTGCCGGCGAGAGAGCCCGAGAGCTCGCGTGCCGGCGGGTAGTCGAGCGCGGTCAGGACGGCCGCCAGCTCCTCGATCGCCAGCTCGATCTCCACCTCGAAGCCCTGGCGGTCGAGCCTGCCGGCGCCCTCGATGATCGGCACCGCCGGCAGCGAGCCGGCGATCTCCAGGCGCTCCCCGACCCAGGAGATGGAGGTGCGCGCGATGCCTTCGAGCGCGGCGCCGCGGAGCGCGGTCCCGGTCCAGACGAGCTCGCCGTCGACGCGCGGTTGCTCGAGCTCGCCGCCCACCGCGGCGGTCAGCTCGACCCGGCCGGAAGCCCCGGGCAGGAGCCGGTCGAGGGGCGCCCGTGACAGGTCGAGAGCGTCGCTGTCGAGCTCGAGCCGCAGCGACCCGGTCGGGCGCGCCAGCTCGCCGCGCAGCCGCACGCCACCGGCCGGGGTCGCGGCCTCGAGCCGGGCGAAGCGGAGCTCGCGCGGGTCGAAATCCAGCTCGACGGCCAGCGAGTCGACCTCCAGCTCCGCGATCCGCGCCGGCGCCAGCGTCGCCTCGAGACGGCCGCTCAGCTCCGACGCCTCGCCGCCGAGCGCCAGCGAGCCGCCGATCGTGCCGGCGACCGGCAGACCGAGATCGAACCACGCCTCGGCGTCGGCGCTCGGCCAGCCAGCGGCGTCGACGCTGATCGCGAACGGCACGTCCGAAGCCGGCCCCTCGGCGGTCGCGAACGGGATCGAGCCGTTGACGATCACCGCGCCGTCGGCGCGCAGCAGCTCCACCCGCAGGTCGCCGATTCCGGTCGCGTCGACGCTGAACGCGCCGAAGGCGCGCTCGGCGTGGGCGCCCGGCGCCTCGACGTCGTCGAGGTCGAAGCGCACCTGGCTGCCGAAGCCGGCGGGCGTCAGGAAGAGGCTGCCGCCCACCCGGCCCGAGCCGCGGGTCGGCGCCCAGGCCGCGCTCTCGAGGTCCCCGGGCGGCAGCGGCAGCAGCCGCAGCAGCTCCGCGATCCGCTCGGTGCCGACGTCGAGCTCGACCCGCCCGGTGCGCGCGGCGATGTCGTAGTCGATGGCGATCAGGGCGTGCTGCGACTCCGAGACCACCCGGATCGCATCGCTGCGCAGGACGCCGTCATCGAAGCTCAGCGGCGCGGCGCCCGACAGCTCGAGCGCCGCGTCCGACGGCGGTCCGGCGCGCAGGGCGAGCTGCGCCCGGCCGGAGCCGCGCTGGGGCTCCCGGCTCGGGAAGGAGTAGTCGAACGGGCCGCTGACCCGGGCGTCGACGCCGGTGAGCGGAATGCCCTGGTCGGCCAGCAGCCGGGCGAGCCGCACCCGGTCGAGCTCCAGCTCGAGATCGAACGGCCGGCCCTCTTCCTGGAACCGGTAGGCGACCTGGCCCCCAACCCTGCCGCCGCCGTAGGCGGCTTCGGAGACGTCGGCGCGGATGCCGTTGCGGTCGCCGGCCAGCTCGGCGACCAGCTCCGACAGATCGCGTCCGAAGACGCTCAGCTCGGGCGCCGTCAAGGTGCCGCGGTAGCCCCAGAGCTCGGGCCGCCACGCCAGGCCGCCGGCGAAGCGGAAGCGACCCCGCAGCTGTCCGCTGGTGTAGCCGAGCTGATCGAAGAGGGTCGCGTCAGCGGTCGCGTCGATCTCCAGATCGAGCCGCTTGTCGCCTCGCCAGAGCCATTCGCCGCCGAGCTCGGCGTCGAGCTGGGGCCCGCTCACCCGGCCGCTCGAGATGCGCAGGCCGTCGACGCCGGCGACCACGCGCAACGACAGCGCGCCGAGATAGGGCCGCGCCCGCGGCAGGAGCAGCTCGACGTCCTGGACGTCGACCCGCCCCGTGGCCTCGAGGCCGCCGCCCCCCAGCAGGTTCGCCCGCAGGCCGCGTCCGGCGACGCTCAAGGGCAGGCGCTGCTGCTCGACCTCTACCGCCCCGCCCCGGATCGTGAACTCGCGCACCCTGAGCTCGAACGGAGCGCCGGCACCGGCGCCCGCGCGGCGACCCCGCAGCGGTAGATTGCTGGTGCCGTCGGGTCGGAAGACCAGGCGCACCAGCGGCTCCTCGATCAGGATCCGGCCCAGAGACAGCGATCGCCGGTTCCAGCTCAGCGATCTCGCCTCCGCCAGCACGCGCCCGACTTCCACGAACGGCGGCTCGGCGTCGCTCGAGCCGGCGATCTCCACGCCCCGGAGCTCGAGCGTCAGCGGCAGCGCCTCGAGGCGCAGACCCTCGATTCGCACCTCGCGATCGAGGTAGCTCTCGAGCCGCGTCTCGAGCCAGCGCCGCCCGCGCTCCTGCACGAACCCGCTCTCCAGCAGCCGGACGCCGGCGAGCGCCAGCACCGCCGCGGCCGCCAGCAGCCAGAACCCCGGCCGCACGACCCAGCGCCGGAAGCGCCCGTGCCGCCGGCGCTCGGACCGCTTCGGACCCTTCTGAGACTCCCGCTCTGTCACGGAGTCCTAGTCTCGCAAATGATGTGCCGGGGCAAGCGGGCGGGGCTAGCCCCAGTGCAGCTTTCCCCGAAGGGAGTGGTAGAACGTCCGCCCGCTCACCTTGACCAGGTGCGCCTTGTCGCTCGAGCGCGTCACCCGCACGCGGTCGCGCGCGCCCAGCCGCTCGCCCTCCTGGCCGTCGAGCGTCAGATAGACCTCCTCCAGCTCGGTCTCCAGGATGACCTCCACCGTGCTGACGTCGGGCACCACGATCGGCCGCAGCGAGAACGTGTGCGGGCAGATCGGCGTCAGCACGACCACCGGCAGCAGCGGGTTGACGATCGGTCCGCCGGCCGACAGGTTGTAGGCGGTCGAGCCGGTGGGGGTCGAGATGATCAGTCCGTCGGAGCGATAGGAGGTGACCAGCCGGTCGTCGACCCTGAGGGTCAGCTGGATGATGCGCGACAGGGCGCTCTTGGCGATGACGGCATCGTTGAGGATGCGGTAGGAGAGCTCGCCACCGGCGGCGCGCACCAGCCGCACGTCGAGGAGCGCCCGCTCCTCGATGGCGAAGCGCCCCGCCAGGATCTCGACCAGGCTCGGGTAGAGCTCGGAGCGGCCCACCTCGGTAAGGAACCCGAGAGTGCCGAGATTGACGCCCAGGATCGGTATGCCGCTGCCGACCGTGCGCGCCACCGAGAGCAGGGTGCCGTCGCCGCCGAGCACCACCACCAGGTCGTAGGGCGCGTCCGGATCGAACAGCCCACCCGCCCCCGCAGGCGGCCCAGCGCCTGCGACCTCGGGCTGGAGGGCGACCTCGATGTCGCGCCGGCGCAGCCAGGCGGCCAGCTCGTGGGCGGTCTCGACCGCGGCCTGGCTGTCCGCCTTGGCGACCACGCCCACCGTGCGGAAGGTGGGACTCACGGCGCGCCTCGCCATGCGAACAGCGCGAAGCTCTCCCGGTTGCCGCGGGCGCCGGCCACGGGCGACTCGAAGACGCCCGCCGGCCGCAGGCCGAGGGCGGCGAGGCCGGCGACGCACTCGGCCACGACCCGCGCCCGCACCTGCGGATCGCGAATCACGCCGCCCTTGCCGACCAGCCGCGGCCCGGCCTCGAACTGCGGCTTGACCATCGGCAGCAGGCGCCCGGCGGGCGCCAGGAAGGCGAGCAGCGCGGGGACGACCTTGACCAGCGAGATGAACGAAACGTCGACGGTGATCAGGTCGCACGGCTCCGGAATCGCGCCCGGCTCGAGGTGGCGCGCGTTGATCCGCTCCATGACCACCACCCGCGGGTCGCGCCGCAGGCGGTAGTCGAGCTGGCCGTAGCCGACGTCGACGGCGTAGACCCGGCGCGCGCCGCGCTGCAGCAGGCAGTCGGTGAAGCCGCCGGTCGATGCGCCCACGTCGAGGCAGACGGCGCCGGCCGGGTCGAGCTCGAAATGGTCCAGCGCCGCCGCCAGCTTGCGGCCGGCGCGCGACGCGAACGGCTCGGCCGGACCCTTCACTTCGAGCTCGACGTCCTCGGCCACCGCGTTGCCGGGCTTGTCGACCTGCCGGCCGTCGACCTCGACCAGGCCCGCCATCACGGCGCGGCGCGCCTGCTCGCGCGACGCGAAGAGACCACGGCGGAAGAGGAGTTGGTCGAGACGCTTCATGGCTCGAGGCGGCCGCCTGGCGGCCGGCGCTCGCTGCGATTGTCTCACGCGGCGACGCCCGCGCCGTCCTCCCCGCGCTCCGCTTCGGCGGCGCGCAGGCAGTAGGGCAGGGCGATGACGAACAGGGCCACCCGCTGCACCTCGGTGTCTCGCCAGTTATCCTCGAACAGGCCGGCGAGGCTGAACGCCACCAGGGCGGCGAAGGCGCCGAGCCACAGATCGGTCCGGCCGGTCGGCGAGCGCAGCTCCCGCCGGAAGCCGCGATAGCCGACCACCAGCGTGCCGCCGATCAGCCACAGATAGGCGGCGAGCGACAGCAGGCCGCGCTCGGCGGCCAGCTGCACGTAGCTGTTGTGCAGGTGGACGACGTCGTGGCGCGGCGCCGTCGGATGGCGGTAGATCGGATAGCGCGCCTGCACCATCCCCGGACCGTGGCCGAAGAGCGGCCGCTGGGCCGTCATGTGCAAGCCGGCCTCGAGCATGCACAGCCGGTCGTAGTTGGTGATGTTCTCCAGGCTGAAGATCGACACCGCGCGCTGCCGCACCGCCACCGGCGAGAGCAGCAGGATGGCCAGCGCCGCCGGCCCCAGCACCAGCAGGAACCGCGGCGCACGCAGCAGGAAGAGCGCCACCAGAGCGAGGAGCAGCGCCACCCAGGCGGAGCGCGTCAGGCTGCCGACCAGGGCGGCGTTGATCAGCACCAGCGCCGCCCAGCGCCAGCCCCACTTGCCGTAGCGGCGCGAGGCGAGCTGGGCGACCAGCACGAGATCCGCCATCAGCAGCACGCCGGCGAAGGTCATGTAGTGGGAGAACGGGCCGCGAATTCGCCAGTCGAGGCCGCCGACGCCGTCGAGGAACTGGGCCAGCCCCCAGATCGCCAGCACCACCGACACCACCAGCAGGCCGTCGACCGCGAGCCGCAGCCGCCGCTGGTCGCGCAGCGCGACCAGCGCCAGGGGCAGCGAGGCCAGCGAGAACACCTCGCCCGCGGCGACCCAGCTCACCCGCGGATCGAACGACGCGGCGATCGAGGTGGCCAGGAAGAGGACGTAGAGCGCCAGGGGCGTCAGCAGGGAGCGGTAGCGCTCCCAGGGCACTTCCCGCCAGCGCACCGCGAAGGGAGCCACCACCAGCGCCAGTCCGAGCAGCACGTTCGAGATCGCCAGCCCGAAGATCGTCCACAGGTGAAGGGCGTAGGACCAGAACAGGAGCGGGCCGCGATCGGCTCGCGGGTCGGCCAGGTCAGGCATCTACGGGCGCTCACCGGTGAACGGACGGGTCAGGCTCGACCCGACGAGCGCCGGCCGGGACAACCTCTCGCAGACACGCTTGCGGCACACGCTCTGTCCGGTAGCGGCGGCGCTCGCTAACGGCCGACGCTCGATGCCGGCAGCGCCTCGTCGATCAGCATGATCGGAATGTCGGAGACGATCGGATAGACCAGCTGGGACTGTTCGCAGAAGAGCCCTTCCTCCACCACCGGCTCCTCGTCGCGGAAGTGCTCGCGGTACTTCTCCACCAGCGCCTGCCGGACCGCCTCGGGCAGCTCGATCAGCTCGAGCGGGCCCTTGCTCTTCGGACAGACCAGTATCTCGAGAAGCTCGGAATCGACGGCCACAAGACCCTCCTAGAAGGCGCCAGACTAGCACAGCGAGGTGCTAGGCTAGGGCAGCCGCATCCGGGCCCTCGGCCCCCGGCGCGCCCAGGGTACGCTCTCCCCCGTGAATCGACAATTCTGGCAAGGCAAGCGGGTCTTCCTGACCGGCCACACCGGCTTCAAGGGCAGCTGGCTGACCCTCTGGCTGCGGCGGCTGGGGGCGGAGGTCACCGGCTACTCGCTGGCGCCACCGACCGAGCCGAGCCTGTTCGTCGAGGCGCGCGTCGGCGACGGCGTCCGCACGATCGAAGCCGACGTCCGCGACGCCGCCGCCGTCGCGCGGGCGATGTCGGAGGCGAGCCCCGAGATCGTCCTCCACCTGGCGGCTCAGTCGCTGGTCCGCCGCGGCTACGCCGAGCCGCTCGAGACCTACGCCACCAACGTGCTCGGCACCGCGAACGTGCTCGAGGCGGTGCGCGCGGCCGGCGACGTGCGGGTGGCGATCGCGTGCACCAGCGACAAGTGCTACGAGAACCGGGAATGGGACCGCGGCTACCGCGAAGACGACCGGCTGGGCGGCAAGGATCCCTATTCGAACAGCAAGGCGTGCGCCGAGCTGGTCACCGACGCCTATCGCCGCTCCTACTTCGCGACCGGCCGGGTCGCGCTCGCCAGCGTGCGCTCGGGGAACGTCATCGGTGGCGGCGACTGGGCCGACGACCGGCTGCTGCCCGACCTGGTGCGCGGCTTCGCGCGCGGCGAACCGGTGCCGATACGCTCGCCCGACGCCATCCGTCCCTGGCAGCACGTGCTCGACCCGCTGCACGGCTACCTGATGCTGGCCGAGCGGCTGTGGAGCGACGGCGCCGGATTCAGCGGGGCGTGGAACTTCGGTCCCGACGAGAGCGACGCCCGGCCGGTGCGCTGGATCGCCGACCGGATCGTCGAGCGGTGGGGCGAGAGCGCGAGCTGGCGGCTCGACGGCGACGTCCATCCCCCCGAGGCCACCTACCTGCGGCTCGACTGCACCAAGGCGAAGCGGCAGCTCGGCTGGAGCCCGCTCGTGTCGCTCGAGACGGCGCTCGAGTGGCTGGTCTCCTGGCACCGCGGCCACCACTCCGGCGCCGACGCCCGGCAGCTCACCCTGGAGCGGATTGCCGACTTCGAGGCCCGGGCAGGGTGAGAAGCGCAGGGCTCGCCTGCCGCTTCTGCGGCCGCCCGCTCGAGCACGTGTTCGTCGATCTAGGCGCGACGCCCCTGGCCAACTCGTTCCTCGAGCGCGGCCAGCTCGACGCCGACGAGCCGCTCTTCCCGCTCACGGTCTACATCTGCGGCGGCTGCCTGCTGGTGCAGCTGCCGGAGCTCGAGTCGCCGGAGAACATCTTCAGCGAGTACGCCTACTTCTCGTCGTTCGCCGACACCTGGCTCGAGCACGTGGCGCGCTACGCCTCCGACATGGTCGAGCGCTTCGGACTCGGCCCCCGGAGCCGGGTGGTCGAGGTCGCGAGCAACGACGGCGCTCTGCTGCGCGGCTTCCAGCAGCGCGGGATCGAGGTGCTGGGGATCGAGCCGGCGGCCAACGTGGCGCGAGCCGCCGAGGAGATCGGCGTGCCGACCCTGGTGCGCTTCTTCGGCTCCGAGCTCGCCGCCGAGCTCGCCGCGGCGGGCCGGCGCGCCGACCTGCTGGCCGGCAACAACGTCCTGGCCCACGTCCCGGACCTCAACGATTTCGTCGACGGGCTGCGGATCCTGCTGGCGCCGGACGGCGTCCTGACGCTGGAGTTCCCCCACCTGATGCGCCTGATGGCCGAGAACCAGTTCGACACCATCTACCACGAGCACTTCTCGTACTTCTCGCTGCGCACGGCGCGCGAGGTCCTCGGCGCCCACGACCTGACCCTCTTCGACGTCGAGGAGCTGCCCACCCACGGCGGCTCGCTGCGGATCTTCGGCCGTCATCGGGCCGACGAGTCGAAGCCGGTCGGCGACCGGGTCGGGGCGCTGCTCAAGCGCGAAGAGCGCGCCGGCTTCGGCGATCTCGAGCACTACCTGTCGTTCGACCGCCAGGTCCGAGCCACCAAACGCGGCCTGCTCGAGTTCCTGCACGGCGCCCGCGACCGCGGCGAGAGCGTCGCCGGCTACGGCGCCCCGGCCAAGGGCAACACGCTGCTCAACTACTGCGGCGCCGGCCGCGATCTGATCGCCTACACGGTCGACCGCAGTCCGCACAAGCAGGGCCTCTTCCTGCCCGGCACCCGGCTCGAGATCCACCCGCCGGAGAAGGTCTTCGAGACCCGGCCCGACTACCTGCTGATCCTGGCCTGGAACTTCAAGGAGGAGATCGTGCGCCAGATGGCCGGCATCCGGGAGTGGGGCGGGCGGTTCGTGGTGGCGATCCCGCGCATCGAGGTTTTCTGATCTCCCCCCTCTCCCTTCCCGCCCCCCGGTACCCGAATCCCTCTCCCACCCCACACGGTGGGAGAGGGACACCACCGCCCGCGCCTCGCGCAGCGGACGGACTTGTTCGCCCTCGACGGGAGGGTAGTGCGACCGAGAGCTCTAGTCGACGTGCGGCTGGCTGTCGCCGCTCTGCGGCTCGATCTTGAGCGGCGCGTCGAGCGTCACCCGGCTGTTGGAAGGGATGTCACGGGTGACCACTGCGTTGGCGCCGATGAAGACGTTGTCGCCGATCTCGATGCCGCCGATCAGCCGCGCGCCGGCGGCGACGAAGACGTTGTCGCCGAGCCGCGGCATCTCGCTGCGCCGCTCGTACCTCGAGGCTCCGATGGTCACCTGGTGCAGGAGCATCGCGTCCGCGCCGATGCGGGTGTGATCGCCGATCACCAGGCCGACGCCGTGCACGATCATCAAGCCGGGTCCGATGCGGGCGCCGGGCGAGACGTCGACGCCGTTGAGAAACAGCGACAGCCGGGCGATCAGGGGACCGAAGAACGGGATCCGGTGGCGCTTGAACCAGCTCGCCAGGCGGTAGAGCACGACCGCCTGGTAGCCGTTCTCGAACAGCAGCGACTCGAGCACGTACCAGGGGAACGACTTGGTCTTGATCAGCTTGAGCTTGCGCGTGTCGGCCCGCAGGTTGTCGAACATGCGCCGACAGGATACTGAATCCGGGGCGCGAGGGCGCCCCCGGGCCGCCGCCGCGCGGTATCTTGTCGGCGCCCGAATCGGTATTCTCTGCCGGCATGCGTGGCCCCTCGTTCGGTTCCCTGTGGATGCCGCTGATCGCGGTCGCCGCGCTGCTCTCGGCCCTGGTTTCGCTGCGGCCGCCGCTCGAAGTCCTGTGGGGGGACGAGGGCACCTACGTGGCGATGACCGCCAGCCTGGTGCGCGACGGCGATCTGGTCTTCGCCGAGCCCGACCGCCAGTGGGCCGCCGAGCGCCAGCCGGAGG
>JBFGLX010000108.1:0-10510 GCA_041575955.1 Thermoanaerobaculia bacterium | reverse complement strand
GGAAACGCGGCCATCTACATCGGCCCAGGATGCACGAGCGCCGACATCCGCAACGTGACAGTCGGGGACAGCGAGGGGGGCTACAGCGGGTACGCTCAAGTCCGGGTGGCCGAATCGGCCATGGCTCACGTCACGGTCGAGAACTTCAGGCGTTCCACGAACGGGGCCCTCCTCCCTATCACAGTGATTCCAGGCATTTAGAGGGACGGCCGACCGCCGGTCATGGCTTCCGACCCTTCGAAAGAGGCCGGCGCTGGGGTGCCCATCTCTCGGTTATCGAGAGCCTCGGACGCTGCAGTGCCAGTCCGCGACCAGGTCCCGTATGCCGCGCTTACCGGACTTGGGTGTGCACATTCAAGGGTTCGAGTTGCAGCAGAAGCCGTGACTTCTTTGAACCAGGAGAGCATTCCCCTTGTGGCATTCTGGGAAAAGGTCGACTGCTCCTGGATCATGTGTCGGAGACGATGTTGGCCACTGCGACGATCTGCTTTGTCGTCGTCTTCATCCGGGCACGCCATCTAAGACTCAGGTAGTCTCCACCACGACACTTGTAGCGGTTCACAAAGCCTTCCGTTTCCTTTCCCTCCTGCAGGCGGAGAAACTCATTCATTGTCTTTTCGACGTCATCCGGATGGATGAAGCTGACGAACTGCTGCCCCCGTAGCTCACTGGTCTTCCACCCCAAGGCACGTTCGAAAGCTTGGTTGACGCGTCCGAACGTCCCATCGGGATTCGCGTAGCACAGAAGCTCATTCGAGAGCTGGAAGTGCTCGGCCTCTAGAATGTCCTCCAGTCGCTCTCTGACTTCGATCCACCTGGATGGGCGATCCATTGGGACCTCAGCCAGGCAATCGCGGACGAGTTCCTGCAGCGGAATGGGGAAGGCCTCCAGTGCGTCAAGATCGGGCCGCTCGAATCGGCGAGTGACACGCATTTTCCGAGCCTGGGCAGGAGAAAACAACCGAATCCCTGTCACAGCCTCATAAAGGCAACAGCCGAATCCCCAGAAATCAGTGGGCGTCTCCACACGCTCGCCACGAACCTGCTCCGGTGACATGTAGCCCGGCGTGCCTGCAACGCGGCCGCCTTGCGACACCGAGTCCTCAACAGGCAGAGTCGGCACCTGGGACAGCGCTCCTCCTGTCCCAGCATCCGTCTCACCGCTACGAACGGCGCTTCGATCAGCGACTGGGCTGTCGCTCACCGGCGTCGATGCCGCTCCTCCCATCGTGGCAAGGCCGAAATCAAGAATCTTCACCTTAACTTCTGAATCCGATGTCAGTTTCAGATTGGCTGGCTTCAGGTCTCGATGAATAATCCCCTGTCTATGTGCTGCCTCGAGCCCTTTCGCGATCCGGAGAAACAGCGGAACCACTTCCTCTACCGAAAGCGCGGCTTCGGCAACGCGATCTTCGAGGGTCGGACCTGGCACGAGTTCCAGAGCAATGAAGGACACTTCGCCCGCACGCTCGAACGCGTGGATCGTTGCCACGTTCGGATGGGAGAGTGCAGCGAGTGCCCTGGCCTCACGCCTGAACCGCGTAAGGCGGCCAGGGTCCTTCGCAACTGCTGGTGGCAGGACTTTGATCGCGACTTCGCGCTTTAGACGAAGATCAGTCGCTCGATACACCTCGCCCATGCCGCCTTTGCCCAGTAGCGACGCGATTTCGTAGGGACCCAGGCGAGTGCCCGCTCTTATCGCCACGATGTAGCCAGAAGTCTACTACTGGCGAGACTGGCAGCGCGGCGAAGATTCTTCGCTTCTGGCCAGATTAGGACTCAGCCCACAAGCTCGAGGGGGACCGGGGCAAGCAAGCGCGTCCAGTCCGGCATTGCCCCCGCACTCCGCCCCAGAAGTCGCCCTTACCGGCCGTCGACAGGCGCGTTGTGGCGCGGGGTCCCAGTTGTGGAATGAGGTCGGCCTCGACGCGGCCGATCGCGAGTCCTCGAGCGCGGGCTTCGTTGGGGTGTGAGAGCTTCGGATCCGCCCTACCCTCGATCCAGCACCAGCGCCTCGAGGGCCAGGCGGACCATGGTGTCGAAGGTCGTCTGGCGCTCCTCAAAGCTGGTCGCCTCGCCGGTCACCACGTGGTCGCTGACGGTCAGGATCGCCAGCGCCCGCGCGCGATGCTCGGCGGCGAGCCCGTAGAGCCCGGCGGTCTCCATCTCCACGGCCAGGACGCCCATCCTCTTCATCGCCTCGAACGGCTCGGGCTCCGGGCTGTAGAACAGGTCGGCGGTGTGGACCAGGCCGGCGCGGGCCTTGATCCCCTCGGCCTCGGCGGCCCGGGCCGCGGCGCGCAGCAGCGCGAAATCGGCGACCGCCGCGAAGTCGTTGCCGCCGTAGCGCCGGCGGTTGACCGGCGAGTCGGTGCACGCACCGACCGCCAGGATGACGTCGCGCAGCTTGGCCTCGAGCGCGACGCCGCCGCAGCTGCCCACCCGCACCAGGGTCTTGACGCCATACTCGGTGACCAGCTCGTGGGCGTAGATCGAGGCCGACGGCACGCCCATGCCGGTGCCCATCACCGATACCGGCAGCCCCTTGTAGCTGCCGGTGAACCCGAGCATGTTGCGCACCGCGGTGACCTCACGGGCCGCCTCCAGGTGGTTCTCGGCGATGTGCTTCGCCCGCAGCGGATCGCCGGGCAGCAGGATCACCTCCGCGAAATCGCCGGGCGCGGCGCTGATGTGAGGTGTCGGTGTCGGCATGGGTCGCGGCTCCTCTAGCGGGGGTGCACCCGGCCGGACGGCCGGATCGGCCGATCTTACACAGCCGGGTCCGTCGGTTGTAGGGCGGGCTCCGGACCGAACGGCCGACGGGGCGGCGACGGCTGCGACCGAAGACCGGTCCGATCAGTCCCCCTCGAAGGCGGTCCAGATCGCCGCGATGCGCTCGCGCTCCGACTCGTTGAAGGCGCGCGCCCGCGCGATCGGAGCCTCGTACAGGGCGACGTCGAGAGCGCCGGGGGCGCCCAGGTGCGCGCGCGCGCGCCAGCCCGTCGCGGCGTCGCCGTCTGCCGCCGTCTCGGGCCGCGCCGCGATCGCTCGATAGGCCGAGCGGAACGGCTCGCCCTCCGACACCCGGGCGTAGAGGGCGTCGGTGGCGCCGGTGGCCGGTCGGACGGCGGCGCGGCAGCGCTCGACGTCGACCTCGAGGCCGTCGATCACAGCGGTCATGGCGAGCAGCAGATGACCGGCGTGGGCTGTTCCCTCGAGGAAGGGCGCCTTGGTGAGCTGCAGGTCGCGGTGGTAGCCCGAGGCGAGCTGGGCGTAGACGTTGCCGGCTTCGACGTGGCGGCCGCGCAGGCTGGCGGCGCCCGCCCGGACCAGCTCCAGGAGGTCGGGGTTGCGCTTCTGGGGCATGATGCTCGAGCCGGTGGTCAGCGGGCCGGGGAGCCTGACGAAGCCGAGCTCGTCGCTCGACAGCCAGATGAGGTCGCTGGCCAGGCGGCCGAGGTCGTTGGCGACGGCGACCGCGGCGCCGAGGGCCAGCCACTCGCTCTTGCCCCGGTCGTTCTGGACCGCAAGGGTGTTGGTCTGGACGCCGTCGAAGCCGAGCAGGTCGGCCACCATCGGCCGGTCGAGCGCCAGCGCTACGCCGAAGCCCGAGGCGCTGCCGAGCGGCGACCGGTTGAGGTGCCGGTAGGCGCGCTCGAGCCAGGGCAGATCGTCGAGCAGCGACTCGGCGTGCGCCGCCAGCCAGTGGCCGAGCGTGGTCGGCATCGCCTGGCGGGTGTGCGAGTAGCCGGGCATGCTGGTGTCGTCGTGGCGGGCGGCGAGCGCCAGCAGCCGCTCGACGAGCGCCAGCGTCTCGGAGTGGAGGCTCAGCAGCGCTTCACGCCCCCAGAGCCTGAGCGCGGCGATCACCTGGTCGTTGCGGCTGCGGCCGGTGTGGATCTTGCGCCCGGCGTCGCCGAGCCGCTCGGTGAGCCGGTTCTCGATCGCGGTGTGGCCGTCCTCGTCGGCCGGGTCGATGACCAGCTCGCCCGCCAGGGCGTCGTGCGCGATCGCCCGCAGCTCGGTGCGCAGGCCGGCGAGCTCCTCGGCCGACAGGATGCCGATCGATTCGAGCATCGCGGCGTGGGCAGCCGACGCTAGGGCGTCGTGCGCCACCAGCCTGAGGTCGAGCTCCGGATCGCGTCCGACGGTCAGGCGGGCGACGACCTCGTCGAGCGGCTCGCCCCGATCCCAGAGTCGCGTCACTCGTGGGCGGCCTTCTTGACGATCAGCTTGTGGGCCTTGAGTCGCAGGGCGTTGATGTTGATGAAGCCGCGGGCGTCCTTCTGGTCGTAGCCGCCCTCGACGTCCATCGACGCCAGGTCCCGATCGTAGAGCGAGCTCGGCGATTCGCGGCCGAGCACGATGACGTTGCCCTTGTGGAGCCGCAGACGCACCGCGCCGTCGATCAGCTCCTCGGACTGGGCGAACGCCGCGCGGATGAAGTCCATCTCCGGGCTGAACCAGAAGCCGTTGTAGATCAGCTCGGTGAACTTCGGCGACAGACTGTCGCGCAGGCGCAGCACCTCGCGATCCATGGCGATGCCCTCGAGATCGCGCAGCGCCTGGTGGAGGATCGTGCCGCCCGGAGTCTCGTAGACCGCGCGCGACTTGATGCCGACGAAGCGGTTCTCGACCATGTCGACGCGGCCGACCCCGTGGCGGCCGCCGACCCGGTTCAGGAACTCGAACAGCGGCAGCGGCCGGTCGTGGCTGGCGCCGGCGTCGAGATCGACCACCCGCACCGGGATCGCGTCCTTGAAGTGGATCTCGAGGTTCGCCGGTTCGTCCGGGGTCTCGGCGATCGGCCGCACCAGCTTGTGCATGCCGGGCGGCGGCGGCTCCTTCGGATCCTCGAGGACGCCCGCCTCGTAGCTCCGGTGCATGATGTTCTCGTCGACGCTGTAGGGCTTCTCGGCGGTCGCTTCGATCTCGATCCCCTGTTCGCGGGCGAAGCGCAGCAGGTCGCTCCTGCCCTTGAAGCGCTCCAGGAACGCGCTCTCCTTCCAGGGCGAGATCACCGTGAGATCGGGCGCCAGGGCGGCGAAGGCGAGCTCGAATCGGACCTGGTCGTTGCCTTTGCCGGTGGCGCCGTGGGCGACGGCGTCGGCGCCCTCGGCGCGCGCCACCTCGACCTGCTTCTGGGCGATCAGCGGCCGGGCGAGCGCAGTGCCGAGCAGATAGCGGCTCTCGTACACGGCATTGCCGGCGATGGCGGGGAAGATGTAGCCGCGCACGAACTCCTCGCGCAGGTCGCGCTGCAGATACCTGGCGGCGCCGGTGGTCAGCGCCCGCCGCTCGATCTCCGCGAAGTCCTCCTGCTGGCCGACGTCGGCCGCGAAGGCGACGACCTCGTGACCCTGCTCGATCAGCACCTTGAGGATGCAGGCGGTGTCGAGGCCGCCGCTGTAGGCCAGAACGACTTTCATGGGGTGGGAGTCTAGCCTGAGTGCCGGGCGGCATGTGCTAGCCTGCCGCGCGGTCCCGACTCGAACCAACCCGCGGAGGTCGAATCATGAGGCTCCAGCTTCCGGTAGCTTGCTTCGGTTTCTTCGTCATGACCTGTCTTTCGACGCCAGCGATCGCGCGCGCCGAGGGGAGCCCGCCGCCGCCGTCGACTCCCGAGGAGCGCCTCGCCGAGCTCGGCATCGAGCTCCCCGAGATGCCCGCTCCGATCGCCAACTACGTACGGGCGGTGCGGACCGGCAACCTGGTCTTCCTCTCCGGACACGGCCCGCTCAGGTCCGACGGCGGCTACGTCACCGGCAAGGTGGGCAAGGATCTGAGTTTGGAGCAGGGCTACGCGGCCGCGCGCCTGACCGCGCTCGCGCTGCTGAGCTCCCTCAAAGGGGAGATCGGCGAGCTCGACCGGGTGAAGCGGGTCGTGCGGCTCTTCGGCATGGTCAACGCGACCCCGGACTTCGTCGACCATTCGAAGGTGATCAACGGCGCTTCGGATCTCCTGGTGGACGTCCTGGGCGAGCGCGGCCGGCACGTTCGGGCCGCGGTCGGCATGGCGTCGCTGCCGATCGGCCTGGCGGTGGAGATCGAGATGGTGGTCGAAGTGGCGGACTGACGGTGGCGCCTAGCGGCGGCAGGAGGGGCAGCCGAGGACGCTCGGCTTGAGCACGGTGGCGTCGCAGGTGACGTCGCCGCCCAGGGCGCAGGCGAGCTCCTCGACCGCCGTGCCGTTGGCCAGCCGCCCGGTGGAGTAGTCGGCGACCAGCGTCAGCCCGGCCAGGGTGGTCTCGAGCTGGTTGGCGGCGAGCCGGTCGGCGACCAGCTTCGACGACTCGGTGACGAAGTTCTGCAGCTGGTTGAGCACCTGGGTGGCGCCGAGCAGCTCGATCGTGCTGTAGCTCTTGGCCAGGAACGGCCCCGACAGGGTGCCGCCGCTCACTTCGACGGTGCCGTAGCTGTTGGCCTGAAAGGCCCAGGTGGCGCCGATCATCTCGGTCGATTCGATCAGCGCGCGGGCGTAGGACTGGGCGAGGACGGCGGTGTCGCCGGCGACCCGCGACTCGATCAAGCGCAGCGTCGAGCCGGAGAAGGCGACCGCGCCGAGGTTCAGCCCGGACTGGGAATTGAGCTCGATGACGCAGCGGGTGCAGGCCGCGTCGGAGCCGCGGGCGGCGATCAGGCCGCCGCCGATCGACTCGCCGACCTCGCCGGCGTTGCCGGTGAACGACGATTCGACGAAGGCGACCGTGGAGTCGCTCAAGGAGGCGCCCCAGATCGCGTTGCCCTCGAAACGCGAGTTCTCGACGACGATGCCCTCGGTCGAGTTGAGCACCCGGAGGCCGTCGCGGACGCCGCCGGAGATGCGCAGGTTGGCCAGCGTCACCCGGCTGGCGTCGCGGATCAGCACCACCGCCTCGTCGAGCAGGGAGCCGGGCGAGCGGATGCCGTCGCGCTGGGGGTCCGCGCCCCGCAGGGTCACCCCATCGCGCCGCACCACCACGTTCTCGACGCACTCGCCCCGGACCTCGACGGTCAGCAGCGGCGCCGTCTGCGCCAGCGCCTCGTTGATGCTCTGGCCGGACGCGCAATCGATCGTGATCGTCCAGCTGGTGGGCGCCTGCTGGGCGGCCATTGGGGCCGCCGGCAGGGTCGCCAGGAGGACAGGGAGCAGCAGGCTGGTTCCGGATGTCGGGCGCATGGGTCCGTCGGCCGGTCCCGGTATATCAGATCGGACGGTCCGCCACCATGGTCTACGGACCATCTCCGGCCCGGGTCTAGCCTGACCTTCTCGCCCAAGGCTGGCTCGCGCCCCTTCGGAAACCGGATCGCGAGAGAGCCTTGCCAGGCGACAAGGCGTGGCCCGCGGGCCGAACGACCCACTTCCCCTTTCGAGCCCGACTATGATCGCAGCCAGAATGACTCGGTACGACGCCGTGGTGGTCGGTTCGGGGCCGAACGGGCTGGCCGCCGCGGTGGCGCTGGCGCGGGCCGGTCGATCGGTGCTGCTGATCGAAGGAGCGGCCGAGATCGGTGGCGGCTGCCGGTCGGCCGAGCTGACGCTGCCCGGCTTCGTGCACGACACCTGCTCGGCGATCCATCCGATGGCGGCGGCGTCGCCGTTCCTGCGCGAGCTGCCGCTGGCCGACCACGGGCTGGAGTGGGTGTTCCCGCCGGCGGCCTGCGCGCATCCGCTCGACGGCGGCGTCGCCGCCATGCTCGAGCACTCGATCGGCGACACCGCCGAGCGGCTCGGCGCCGCCGATGGCGCCGCCTACCGCCGCCTGATGGAGCCGACGGTGCGTGACTGGCCCCGGATCGAGCGCGAGCTGCTCGGGCCCCTGCCCCTGCTGCCCGAGAATCCGATGGCGCTCGCTCGCTTCGGCCTCCGGGCCCTGCGCTCGGCCCGGAGCCTGGCCGAGAAGCGGTTCTCGGGCGAGCCCGCCCGGGCGCTGATCGCCGGCCTGGCGGCGCACTCGGTGCTGCCGCTCGAGACCGCGGCGAGCGCCGCCGTCGCCCTCGTCCTCGGCCTGCTCGGCCACCGGGTGGGATGGCCCTTGCCGCGCGGCGGCAGCCACCGGATCGCCACGGCGCTCGCCTCGTACCTGGCCGATCTGGGCGGCCGGATCGAGACCGGGCGCTGGATCAAGTCGCTCGACGAGCTGCCGAGTTCGAGCGTCGTGCTGCTCGATGTCACCCCCCGCCAGCTCCTTGCGATGGCCGGCTCGCGGCTGCCGGCCGGCTACCGCCGACGCCTCCGTCGATTCCGGTACGGTCCGGGGGTCTTCAAGCTCGACCTGGCGCTCGACGGACCGGTCCCCTGGCGGGCGGTCGAATGCGGCCGCGCGGCGACCGTGCACGTGGGCGGCAGTCTGGGCGAGATCGCCGCCGCCGAGGCCGCGGTCTGGAGGGGCGAGCACCCCGAGCGCCCGTTCGTCCTGCTGGCGCAGCAGAGCCTGTTCGACTCGAGCCGGGCGCCGGCCGGCCAGCACACGGTCTGGGCCTACTGCCACGTACCCAACGGCTCGACCGTGGACATGGCCCCGGCGATCGAGCGGCAGATCGAGCGCTTCGCGCCGGGCTTCGGCGAGCGGGTGCTGGCGCGTGCGGGGCGCACCACGGCGGAGCTCGAGGCGATCAACCCGAACCTGGTCGGCGGCGACCTCGCGGGCGGGGTCACCGACCTGGCCCAGCTCTGGACCCGGCCGGTGGCCAGGTGGGTGCCCTATTCGACCCCCGTCCGGGGTCTGTATCTCTGCTCCTCGTCGACGCCACCGGGCGGCGGCGTGCACGGGATGTGCGGCTATCACGCCGCGCGCGCGGCGCTGAGGCGCGAGCTCCGGGAGTAATGTCGAGCGAGCCCCTCACCGTCCATCTGGTCGACGCCAGTCCCTACATCTTCCGGGCGTTCTTCGCCCTGCCGGCGTCGATCGTCGATCGCGGCGGCCGGCCGGCGAACGCCGTCCACGGCTTCGCCGGCTTCCTCCTGCGGCTGATCGCCGAGGAGGCTCCGTCGCATCTCGGCCTGGCGTTCGACGGCAGCCTGACGACCAGCTTCCGCAACGACATCTACCCGGAGTACAAGGCGCAGCGGGACCTGCCGCCGGCCGAGCTCGAGGCGCAGCTCGACGCGTGCCGGGAGCTCGGCGCCGCCCTCGGCGCCGCGACCTACATCGATCCCACCTACGAGGCCGACGACCTGATCGGCACGCTCGCGAGGCAGCTCGAGGAGCTGGGCCACGGCGTCGTGGTGGTGAGCTCGGACAAGGACTTGGCCCAGCTGGTCGGGCCGCGCTGCGAGCTGTACGATTTCGCCCGCGCCGCCCGCTACGGCCCCGAGGAGGTGCTGGAGAAGTTCGCGGTGCCGCCCGGCCGGCTGGCCGATCTGCTGGCGCTGGCCGGCGACAGCGTCGACAACATCCCGGGGGTCTCGGGAGTCGGGCCGAAGACGGCGGCCGCACTGCTCGGGCATTTCGAGTCGGTGGAGGACCTTTACGAGCGTCTCGACGAGCTCGAAGGCCTGCAGATCCGGGGCGCCGGGGCCCTGCGGCGGCGGCTCGAGTCCCAGCGCGAAAGCGCGCTGCTGTCGAAGCGGCTGGCGGTGATCGCGACCGGGGCGCCGGTGCGCGCCGATCTCGAGCAGTTGAAGTTCGACGGCGCGGATCGGGGGCGGGTCGAGGCGCTTTGCGAGCGCCTCGGGTTCGAGAGCCTGCGCGATCGGATCGAGCGCTGGGCTCGACCTCCGACCGACCCTACTCCTGGGGCACCCAGCTCTCGGTGAAGAGCGCTTCGGTGTGGAGGTCGGTCCAGATGAAGCCGCTCGACCAGGTGACCGAGTCGGACCAGATGAAGGTGTCGCTCCAGACGAATGCGTCGGTCCAGATGAAGCCGTCGTTCCAGACAAAGGCGTCGTTCCAGACGAAACCGTCCTGGAAGACGTACTTGCCGTCCCAGAGGTAGCCGTCGTTCTCGATCGGGTTGCCGGCGGCGTCGCGGATGAAGTAGGTGTAGGTCGCGTTCTTGCCCTTGGACAGGTAGGCGTCCGCGGGGCCGCGGAAGTGCTGCTGCCCGAGCAGGTCGGCGTCGAGGTCGAGGCCCTGGTTGGCGCTTGCGGCGGCGGTCGAGTGCGCGGCGCCGTAGGCGTCCACTCGCCCGGCGCCCTGCTGGAAGAGGGTGTAGGTCGGGCTGCCGCCCGAAAAGCTGGCGCGGTTGGCCGAGGCCATCAGGCGGTACTTGACCTGGTCGGGAGTGAGCCCCGGGTTGACCTCGAGCATCAGCGCCACGGTGCCGGTGACGAACGCGGTCGCCTGTGAGGTCCCGGACATGTTGAAGTAGTAGCCGCCGTCGTGGAACTCGGGGTGGTCGAGGGCGATCTGGGCGTTGGCCTTCATCAGGCCGCGGACGTGCCCGCCGGGGGCCACGAGGTCGGGCTTGACGAAACCCTCGACCGTCGGGCCGGTCGAGGAGAAGCGCGCCAGGACGTCGTCCTCGTAGTTCCCGGGCGTGTAGTTGTCGGTCATCGCTCCGACCGTGACGACGTAGGGGACGTTGC
>JBFGLX010000107.1:0-10550 GCA_041575955.1 Thermoanaerobaculia bacterium | reverse complement strand
GGTGCCGGGCTCGAACAGCAGCGGCTGATCCGCGAACACCGGGAAGAAGTCCGCCGGCTCGCGGTAGAGCGCCCGCGACGAGTTGAAGAACCGCTCGTTGAAGATGTCGCCGATGCCGGAGCTGTGCTCGACCAGGTGGCGGATCGTCACCTTCCGGGCGACCTCGGGGTTGGGGTAGTCGGGCAGGTGGTCGGCGATCGTGTCGTCGAGGCTCAGCACGCCGGCCAGGACCAGCTGGGCGATCGCGATCTTGGTGAACGACTTGTTGATCGAGCCGAGGCCGAAGCGGGTGTCGATCCGGTTCGGGGCGTTCCACTCGCGGCTCGCCAGGCCCCAGGCGCCGCTGTAGATCGGCTCGCCGTGCAGGGCCACCAGGACCGCGCCGGAGAAGAGCTGGTCGCGGCCGAGCGCGTCGAGCCAGGTCCCGAGCGCGGTGGCGAACGGGTCGACGCCGGCCCCGGGCGGCGGCTCGAAGGGCGGCAGCTTCGACTGCTCGCGCTGGCCGCGCCCGGCCTCGAGCGACAGGCCGGCGATCTTGTCCGGCTCGCCGGGGGTGAAATCGAAGCCGAACGAGACGGTCATGCCGGCCGGGCTCGCGGCTTCGACCACCACGTGCCCGGGCTGGTCGATGAAGATTCCGGCGATCTCGAGTCCGGCGTGGCGCTCGAGCTGGCCGGCGAAGCTCCTCCAGCCGTCGGCCGGCCGGCGCTCGAGCAGCTCGGCGGAGAAATGCGACTGGATGTAGTCGAGCGTCGCGTCGGCATCGCCCTCGGCGACCTGCCGGACGAAACCGACGGCGAGCCGCTCCTGTTGCTGCTCGGCGCTCTGGGCGGCCAACTGCGAAGCGGCGCCGCAGACGAGCGCCAGGGTCAGTGGGATCGAAAGCGTCTTCAAGGTCATCCGTTCCTCCTCGCCACCGACTCTAGACCCGGGTCTTGAAGATTCTGTGAAGCCGAGCCACGAATCGTAGGGGTAGTGGTACGGAAAGGACCAGAGCACCCCGTCCGGGGCTGGCTCGCGCCCCTTCCGAAACCGGATCGCGAGAGAGCCTTGCCAGGCGACAGGGCCTGGCAAGTCTCCTCTTGGGGTGACTGAGTGGGGGCGCTGCGCTTTAGGCCCCGTCTGGGGTGCTCTGGCCCTTTCCGTACCACTACATCGTAGGGGAGGGCCACGGGCCTCTGCTAGGATCTCGCCGTCCGGTTCATCGGCGAGGCATGCGGCATTCGCGGTTCGGCGTGGTTTTCGAAGCCAGGGGGCTCCGGCTGACGGCCGGGCTCCTGGCCGGTCTCTGCGCGCTCTGCCCGCTCCACGCCGGCGAGTCTCCGGAGGGCGCGCCGCGGACCGCGGTGGTCGCCCTCGAGCGCGGCACCGCCGCCGTCGCCGCCTCGGACTTCGAGCTGATGCTCGCCGGCCGGCCGGCAGCGGTCGTCGGGGTGGAGCCGCTGGCCCCGGCGCCGGGCGGGCAGCCGTGGCAGGTGCTGATCTACTTCGACACGCCGCTCTCGACGCCGAAGGGGCTGGCGGTGGCGATCCGCGTCCTGAGCGACCGCGCCGCGGAGCTGGCCGCGCTCGGCCCCGTGTCGATCGTCGCGGCCGATCCCGAGCCGCGCGAGCTCGTGAGCGGCACGCGCCACGCCCACGAGGTGCGCGAGACCCTCGAGCTGTTCGGCGATCGCACCACGCTCGCCGGCGAGCTGCTCTGGCGGCGGCTGCGCTTCCTCGAGGCGCGGCGCGAATCGCCGATCGACGAGGCGCGCTCGCGCCAGGAGATGGAGCGCGAGCGCGCGCTGCTCGAGCGCCAGCGGACCGCCCTGCTGAGCACCGTCGGCGCGCGGCCGAGCGGCGGGGCGGGTCTGCTGATCCTGGTCCAGGACGGATTCGACCTCGATTTCGCGCGCTTCTATCTCGGCAGCACCGAGCGGCTCGAAGGGCTGGAGACCGACGTCGACGAAGCGCACGCGGCGCTCTGCCGAGCGGTTGCCGCGGCCGGCTGGACGGCGTTCGGCCTGGCGCTTGGCGAGCAGGGGAGCGAGTTCGTCGGTGCGCGCCAACCGATCCGGCGGCTGGCCGAGGCCACCGGTGGCGAGCTCCTGGTCGAGGGCGAGGCCTTCGCCCGCGCGCTCGGGAGCCTCGATCGGCGCGTCCGGTTGACCTATCGGGCGAGCCGGGAGCCGGCGGACGCGCCGTTCGGCGCCGAGATCCGGCCGCTCGAGGTGCGCTTTCGCTCGCGAGCGGTCGCCGCGCCGCGCTGGTCCGGCCGCTGGCAGGGGCCGCTCGAAGGACGCTCGCCGCTCGCCGGCGCGGGCGCTCCGCGCTCGGCCGTGCGGCTGCTCTCGCCCGGTCCGGGCCCGCACGCCGGACCGACCCGCGTCACCGCCATCACCGGCGAGCACGAGGTGGACTACGTGGCCTTCTTTCTCGACGGCTTCCTGGTCGACGTGGCCCGCAACGCGCCCTTCGAGACCCGGCTCGACCTCGGCGCCGAGCCGGCGGTGCACAGCGTGCGGGCGGTGGCCTTCTCGCCGCAGGCGCTCGAGCTCGGCGAGGATTCGCTGCGGCTGAACGAGGAGGAGCGACCGTTTCGCGTCGAGATCGTGGACGTCGTCGGCGACCCGCGATCCGGCGAGGTCGATCTGCGCGCCGAGGTGTCGGTACCGGTCGAGCGCCGGCTCGAGCGGGTCGAGCTCTACTGGAACCAGGAGCTGCGGCAGAGCCTGGCCGCGCCCGATCCGGCCGGGAGCATCGCGGCGCGGCTCGAGACCGGCGCGCCCGGGGCCGCCGATCACTACCGGGTGGTCGCCTACCTGGACGACGGCACCAGCCTCGAGGCCGCCCGTCTGGCGGCCGGCAACGGCGTCTCCGATCGGCTCGACGTCAGCCTGGTGGAGCTCTACGCGATGGTGACCGACCGCCGCCGGGCGCCGCCCGCCGACCTGACCCGGGACGACTTCGCGCTCTTTCACGCCGGCCGCAGCCGGCGGATCGAGGGCTTCGCGCGCGCCCGCGACGTGCCGCTCACCCTGGGCCTGGCGGTGGACACCTCCGAGAGCATGGAGCCGTGGCAGGACGACCTGCGCGACGCGGCCGCGACCTTCTTCGAGCGCGCCCTGAGGCCCGGCGACCGCGCCTTCCTGACCGATTTCGACGAGCGCGCGCGGCTGACCCAGGGCGCCACGGAGCGCCAGGAGCTGCTGGTGGGGCGGATGGGCGCGCTCGGGTTCGGCGGCACCACCTCGCTCTACGACGCGATCCTGTTCTCGCTACTGCAGTTCGAGGGCCAGGGTGGGCGGAAGGCGCTGGTGGTGCTCTCGGACGGCAAGGACTTCGGCAGCCGCTTGCGGCCCGAGCGCTGCATCCGCGAGGCGCAGCGGCTGGGCGTGCCGATCTACATGATGGTGCTCGAGCGGGCGCTCGAGCCGCTCACCGACGTCGAGCGCGTGGTCGTCCGGCGGCTGGCGCGCCAGACCGGCGGCCAGTACCACCTCTTCGCCAGCAAGGCGGAGCTCGAGTCGATCTACGCCTCGATCGAGGCCGACCTCCGCAGCCAGTACCTGCTGACCTACGCGCTGGATCGTCCCCTCACCGCCGCCGACCTCGGCGACATCCGGGTCGAGGTGCGCGACCCCAGGCTCTCGGTGCGCACGATCCTGGGACGCAGCGTGCGGGCGCAGTAGCCGGCCGACGTTCGTACCGGCCGTGGCATCGACGCCCTGTCGACCGCCGGCCGTCCGGTGCTCGCGGAGCTGCCGGCCGCCGCGACCTTCCTCGCGGGGGCTGCGCTTGCCCCCGCCCGTCGCGATCGGATTCGGGCGGGCGCGAGGCCCTCCGCTACGGTCGGTTGCGGTGGTCGCGGATGACGGCGGCGCACAGGCCGGCTGGGATCAGCAGGAAGAAGAAGTTGTAGAGCTGGGAACCGCCCGGCAGGGTGGCCCCGGCGGCCTCGGCGACCGAGACCGCCAGGTAGGGCAGGGTGCCCAGGACGATCGCCCAGAAGGCGATGCGCAGGCCGGTCGCCGACCGCCACTCGGGAGTGGCGCGAGCGAAGCGGAGGACGAGCAGGGCGATCGCCGCGAGCGCAAACAGGTTGGGGAGCAGGGTGTGGTTGAGGACGAGGCCGACAGGGTGGAGCGCGCTGCCGACGACCAGAACCGCGACGGTGACCAGCGCGGCGATGCCCACGGCGCCGTAGAGCAGCCGCCAGGCCCACCTGCCGGAGCTGGCCGCGGCTGGCTCCGGGTAGATCAGCGCGAAGTGCAGGAAGAGCGCTTCACCGAGGACGCCGCTGAGCAGGAAGTAGACGAACCAGCCGGTGGCGCCGGTGCCGAGCGGTCCGCCCCAGTGGAGGGCCGAGAGCGCGGCGTACATCGAGAACGCCCAGCCGGCGTCGGTCGGCGCGCGGCGGTAGGCGATCCAGCCGGCAAGCAGAAAGCCCAGGCCCATGACGGCGAACGCGGAGAACTCGTAGAAAGCGGTCAGCTCCAACTTGCCGGCCGCGACCTCGCGGCGCTGAAGCCAGGGTGCGGACAGCCGCCACAGCAATGCCAGGGCGAAGCTGGCCCAGAGGAGGCGCTCCTTCGGTCGTGCGGCAGGCATCGAGGCTCGGTGACTCCTACGGAGCGGCGGCCCTCGGAGTTTCGCTTCGACGCGGGCGAGTCGCCGCTGCTATCCCCGGCCGGGCCCGATACGGCAGCCGCTCGGCAGCTGCATCAGGTGGAGGCCGATCGCCTCGTCCATCCGCCGGTCGATCCGATCCTGCTCGGCGCGGACCCGGATCTCCAGCGTGGCCGCGGTGGTCGCCTCGAAGCAGTGCCCGCCGAAGGCACGGAAGTCCGGGTCGGTCAGCATCAGGTGCACGTGGGGGAACGGCTCGTCCTGGTACCAGGAGAGGGTGCCGGTCATGCCGACGACCTCGTACTCGCCCTCGAAGCGGCGCTCGATGTAGCGCTTCTCGTCGAGCACGTAGTAGCCCATCTTCGGATCGCGCACCGCGCCCAGGCCGGCGACGAAGCCGCAGCCGATCTGGTGACGCTGCATGAGCTCGGCGAGCCCGGCGCGCAGCTCCTCGCCGCGCTCGAGCCGCACCAGGAAGCCGTCGATGAGCTCTTGATAGAACATCGGGCTACTCCTCCGGCTCCAGCTCGGGCAGGGCTACCGGCGGGATGCCGGCGCCGTCGAGCCGGGCGTTGAGCGCCGGCACGCTTTCGCCGAGAAACGCGGCGATCCTGGCCACCGCCTGGCCGTACTCGTCGCGCAGCTCGCCGAGCAGCTTTCTCTGGGCAGCGGTCGGGGCAGCAAACTGGCCGTCGATCTCGCGGCCGAGGCTTCGGAGCAGCTCGCTCAGCCGCGGGCCCTGGCTCCAGAAAGGCTTGCCCTCTTCGCGCGCCAGGCCGCCGAGCAGCTCCTTGGCCGCCTCGTCGTGCTCCTGCCACGCCTTCTTCAGCTCGTCGGGAAGCTCGATCTCGAGCGTCTTGACGGTGGCGCGGCGGGCCTCGAGCTGCGCGCCGACGGCGTCGAGACCCTTCAGCCGGTCGTTGAGCTTCGACTGCATCTCGGTGAGCTCGACGGCGGCGTCGAACTGGGCTCGGAGCGCTTCGCCGGAGACCTCGACCAGCGGATCGACGCCGACCTCGACCGGGGTCTCGTGGCTCTGGCCGTCGACCGTCAGCCGCACGGTGTAGGTCCCGGGCAGAACGCTCGGTCCGCGCGGGCCGCCGAAGAACTCGCTCTCGTCGGGGTCGGGCGGCCGGCGCCGGCGCGCCGCGTCCATGGTCAGGTCCCAGTTGGTGCGGTTGAGGCCGGCCTCCTTGGGCAGCTTCTTGGCGTCGAGCGTGCGCACGACCGTGCCCGCGGCGTCGAGGATCTCGATCTTGATGCGGTCGGTCTTCTTGTCTTCGCCGGCTTCATCTCCGTCCTCGCTCTCGGCCTCGCCCGCCGTTTCGCCGCCTTCCTCCTCGCCCTCGTCGGCGCCGTCCGCCGCGTCGCCCTCGCCGTCGAGCTTCTCGGCCAGGTAGTAGGTGATCAGGGCGCCGGGGCTCGGGTTCGGCGCCTTGTGGCTCTTGTCGCCCAGGCCGTAGCGGGTGAAGCGCGCGGGAAAACGGATCGCCGGCCGGATCGGGAACAGGTGCGCCGGGCTCTGGGCGATCTCGTCGCGCCACTCCTGGAGCGGCGTCGCGTCGTCGAAGACCCAGATCGCGCGGCCGTGGGTGCCGAGGATCAGGTCGTTGTCGCGCGGGTGGATCAGGACGTCGTGCACCGAGACGGTGGGCAGGTTGTCGAGATGATGGCGGCGCCACTTGGCACCGCCGTCGTAGGACGCGTAGAGGCCGAGCTCGGTGCCGACCCAGAGCAGGCTCGGGTTGCGTGGATCCTGGCGCACGACCCAGATCCAGGCGGTCTCGGGGATGCCCGCGGTCGGCACGCGCTTCCAGCTCTTGCCGAAATCCGAGGTCTTGAACAGATGCGGCCGGAAGTCGTCGAACATGTGGCGGTCGAACGCCGCCCAGGCGACGCCGGCCTCGGTGCGCGACGGCTCGAGGTGCGAAACGGGAGAGAACTGCGGCAAGCCCGGGACGCGGTCGGCGACGTTCTCCCAGTTGGCGCCGCCGTCGCGCGAGACCTGGAGGTTGCCGTCGTCGGTGCCGGCCCACAGCACCCCGGCCGCGGCCGGCGACTCGGCGAAGCTGATGATCGTGCAGTGGTACTCGGCGGTGGTGTTCTCGACCCACGCCGGACCGCCGGCGTCCTTCTGCTTCTCCGGATCGTCGGTGGTCAGGTCGGGGCTGATCGCCTCCCAGGTGTCGCCGAAGTCGCGCGTCTTGAAGACCACGTTGCCGGCGAAGTAGACCGTGTGCGGATCGTGGGGCGAGGCGACGATCGGGGCGTTCCAGTTGAAGCGGTATTCGAGGTCGCCGACCGGGCCGCCGTCGTTGCGCCGCGGCTGCGGGCTGACGTCGATCTGCTGCCGGGTAGTCATGTCGGTGCGCACGATGCCGCCGGCCTGGTACTCGGACAGGAAGAGGTCGACCTGCTCGGGGTGCGGCACCACGAAGTAGGCGTCGCCGAAGCTCATCATCCGCCAGTCGTCCTCGAGGATGCCGGCGGGCTCGCGGGTGCGGCTGGGTCCGTACCAGGTGCCGTTGTCCTGCAGGCCGCCGCCGAGGTAGTAGAACGGCTCGCGGCTGTCGTGGAAGACCTGGTAGAACTGGGCGAGCGGCAGGTTGCGGATCGGCTCCCAGGTGCGGCCGCGGTCGTAGGAGACCGCGACGCCGCCGTCCTGGCCCTGCCACATCCGGTCGGGATCGGTCGGGTCGATCCACAGCGAGTGATAGTCGACGTGGGTCGAGCGCGAGATGCGCCGCCAGCTCTTGCCGCCGTCGATCGACAGCTGCAGGCGGCTCGACACCGCGTAGACGCGGTTCTCGTCGGCGGGATCGACCCGCATGTCGGTGTAGTAGAGGCCGCGCGAGACGATCCCGACCTCGTCGGTGACCTTCTCGAAGCTCTCGCCCCGGTCGTTCGAGCGGTAGAGCGTGCCCTCGTCCGACTCGGCCATCACGTAGACGACGTTCGGGCGGCTGGGCGCGATCTTGACCGCGATCCGGCCGACGACGCCCTTGGGCAGGCCCTTCTCCAGGCGCTTCCAGCTGTCGCCGCCGTCGACCGACTTCCAGACGCCGCCCTCCTCGCTGCCGGTGGTGTGGGTCCAGGGCTTGCGGTCGAAGTGCCAGAAGGCGGCGAACAGGACGTTCGGGTTGGTCGGGTCGATGTCGAGATCGGAGACGCCGTGCCGGTCGTCGACGTAGAGCACCTTCTCCCAGGTCGCGCCGCCGTCGCGGGTGCGAAACACGCCGCGCTCCTCGTTCGGCCCGAAGAACGATCCCATCGCGGCGACGTAGGCGACGTCGGCGTCGAGCGACGACACCACCACCCGCGAGATGTGCCGGGTGGCGTCGAGGCCGAGGTGGGTCCAGCTCTGGCCGCCGTCGGTCGTCTTGTAGACGCCGTTGCCGAACGAGACGCTGTTGCGGGCGTTCGCCTCGCCGCTACCGACGTAGACCACGTCCCGGTTGGTCGGCGCCACCGCCAGGTCGCCGATCGAGGCGATCGGCTGGTCGTCGAAGATCGGCTCGAACGTCAGCCCGCCGTCGACCGTCTTCCAGACGCCGCCCGAGGCCGCGCCGACGTAGACCACGTTCGGATCGCCCGGGATGCCCTCGACGTCGGCCACCCGGCCGCTCATGTTGACCGGGCCGATCGGCCGCCACTTCAGGTGATCGAAAGGGGTGGATTCCTCGTCGGCGGCAAACGCCGGCAGCACCAGCATCAGCGCCGCGCCGAGGGTCGCGGCGGCGCGCCTGGCGAAGAGGTTCCGGGCGGGGCGGGAAAGTCGCATCGCAGTCTCCTGAGAGTCCAGTTCGACGAAGGCGCGATGCTACCAAAGGGGTACGAGGGCGGCCTTGTGACTCGAACGCTGGTGAGAGGGTCAGGCTAGCGCCGCGACTTCCACCCGGGCGTCGTTGAAGCAGGCGGCGTCGCCGACCACCTGGGCGTCGTCGGGGCAGAGCGCCACCGAGGTCGCGCCGTTGAGCGACGAGCGGCTCCAGGCGCCCTTGGGCATCGCCGCCACCCCCGGCCGGACGCTGTCGCTCACTGCCAGCAGGCAGTGCACCTCGCCGCGCTGGTTGAACACCCGCACCCGGTCGCCGTTCTCGAGCTCGCGCGTCGCGGCGTCGTCGGGGTGGAGCGTGACCCGCAGGGTGTCGAGGTTGTACTCGCCCATGGTCGAGGTCACCAGCTTGGCGCTCGCCGGCGTGATCAGCGACAGCGGATGGTCGTTGCCGGGCGGCGTCCAGGCGAACGGCCGGTTGCCGAGCACCGCCGGCGTCAGGTGGATGCGCCCGTCGGGGGTGAGCGGCAGGACGGTCTCGAGCTGCACCGGCCGCGGGCCCGGAAAGTCGTAGAGCACCTGCCGGCCGGCGGCCAGGACGTCGGCGTCCGGCGGGCCGCCCGCCATCCGGATGCTGCCGGCCGCCTTGCGCAGCAGGGTCTCGTCGTCCCAGGAGAACGCAGGATCGTCGAAGCCCATCGCCCGGCCGAGCGCGGCGAACGTCTGCATGTTGGTGCGCGCCTCGCCCGCGGCAGCCACCACCGGCCGGATGCCGCCGACGACGTAGCTGCCGTAGCCGCGGGTCACGTCCCAGCCCTCGAGAAAGGTGGTCGCCGGCAGCACGATGTCGGCGTAGCGGGCGGTGTCGGTCATCACCTGGTCGTGGACGACGGTGAACAGATCGTCGCGCAGGAAGCCGCGCCGCACCGCCTCCTGGTCGGGGACGGTGGCCAGCGGATTGGCGTTGTAGACGAAGATGGCTCGCACCGGCGGCTCGAGCGCGGGGCCGAGAACCCGGCCCAGCTGGGTCATGTTGATCGAGCGGGTCGTCCAGTCGACCTGGCCGATGATCGCGCTCGCGTCGAAGCGCACGCCGCCGCCGTTCGACAGCGTGTAGCCGCCGCCGCGCACGCCGAACTTGCCCAGCAGCGCCGGGATCGCCAGCACCGCGGCGATCGCCTGGCCGCCGTTGGCGTTGCGCTCGATGCCCCAGCCGCAGCGCACGAGCGCCGGGTCGCTCTCGGCGAGGGTGGCGGCGGTGCGCTCGATCGACGCGGCGTCGACCCCGGTGACCTCGGCGGCGCGCGCCAGCGGCCAGTCGCCGGCGCGCTCGAGCAGCGGCTCGAGGCCGTCGGCCCAGGCGGCCAGGAACTCGTGGTCGAGCGCGTCGCGCTCCGCCCACCAGCGGATCATCGACAGCGCCAGCGGCAGATCCTGGCCGGGCAGCACCGGCAGGTGGAGATCGTGCTCGGCGCTCGACAGGTTGCGCCGCGGATCGATGGTGATCACCGTCGCGCCGCGCCGCTTCGCCGCGCGCAGGTAGGGGACGAGGTGGATGTTCGAGCCCCGCGGGTTGGCGCCCCAGATGACGATGCACCTGGCCTCGACGAAGTCGGCGAACGCGACCCCGGGCATCTTGCCGTACATGCCGACCGCGACCTCGGTGGCCGGCACCGCGCAGATGGTCTTGGCCAGGCGCGAGGCGCCGAGGCGCGCGAAGTAGAGCTGGTCGATCAGGCCGTCGGTCAGCATGCCGTTCGAGCCGCCGTAGTGGAACGGCAGGATCGCCTCGCCGCCCCACTCGGAGCGGATCTCGCGGAAGCGCTCGGTGATCTCGTCGATCGCCTCCTGCCAGCCGATGCGCTCGAAGCGCGCTTCGCCCTTGGCGCCCGCCCGGCGCATCGGATGGAGCAGCCGGTCGGCGTGGTAGAGGCGCCGGTGGAACTGGCTGACCTTCGAACAGATGAAGCCGGCGGTGTCCGGGTGCGGCCCCCCCGGGCCGATGGCGGTGACCCGCCCGTCCGCGACCGTCACCTCGAGCGCGCAGGCGTCGGGGCAGTCCATCACGCAGGTGGTGCTCAGCTTCCGTTCGGCCATCGGCGCAAGTCTACTCCCGGGTCGCCGCTCTCCTTGTACGTGCTCGACTCCCCGCGCGGTTCGGTGC